>NZ_JASJXJ010000122.1:0-12396 GCF_035018685.1 Cryobacterium sp. RTC2.1 | reverse complement strand
ATCCCCGTGCTATCGTGATGCTGCATCAGTATCCAGACCAGAACCGGAGTGCCGTGCTCGCCAACTACCTGATCGGACTCCGAGAGGGGCTCGAAGGTGCCCTCATCGTCACCATTCTCGTCGCCTACCTCGTGAAGATCGCCCGCCGCGACCTGCTGGGCCGTCTCTGGACGGGCGTCGGCCTCGCCGTGCTCCTCGCCCTCACGATCGGCGCCGTGCTCACCTTCGGCACCGCGAGCCTTCCGGAATCGGCCGAACCGGCCATCGCCGGCACGCTCTCCATCGCCGCGACCGGCCTGGTCACCTGGATGGTGTTCTGGATGCTGCGCACGGCCCGCGACCTGAGCGGCCACCTCCGCGGCACGATCGACCGCTCCCTCGTCGGCACCGGCGTCGGCCTCGTCCTGATCGCCTTCCTCGCCGTCGGGCGGGAGGGCATCGAAACGGCCCTGTTCATCTGGGCCGCCGTGCAGTCCACCGGCGAGACCACGCTGCCGCTCATCGGGGCCGCGCTCGGCATCCTCAGCGCGGTCGGCCTCGGAGCGCTCATCTACTTCGGCATGCTCAAGATCAACCTCGCGCGGTTCTTCACCTGGAGCGGGGCGATCCTGATCGTCGTCGCGGCCGGGGTACTCTCCTACGGTGTGCATGACCTGCAGGAGTCCGGGATCCTCCCCGGCGAGCACAACCTCGCCTTCGACGTGAGCGCCGCCATCCCGCCGGAGAGCTGGTACGGCACGCTGCTGAAGGGCACCCTGAACTTCTCGCCGGAGACCACCTGGCTCTCGCTGCTGGTCTGGCTCGCATACACCGGAACGGTGCTCACGATCTTCCTCGTGTCGAGCGCCCGCAACCGGGCCGGGCGTCCGGTCGTCGCCCCCCGCGTCGATGCCGTGAAGATGGCCGCCACCGCCCGCTGAGCCCGCTGAACGCGCTGAACCCGCCGCACCGTCACACCGTCGCCAAAGGAGACCACAGATGCCCGAATTCGTCCGGTCGGCCGATGGCACTCGGATCGCGTACGACAGCCTCGGTTCCGGGGACCCGGTCATCGTCATCGGCGGTGCCTTCAACACCCGGTCCTCCCCGTATCCGCTCGTGACCCTGCTCGCCGAGCACGTCACGGCGTACACCTTCGACCGGCGCGGCAAGGGCGAGAGCCCGGAATCCGGGCCGTATGCGGTCGAACGCGAAATCGAGGACCTGGCCGCCCTCGTCGCCGTGGCCGGAGGCGCAGCCGGCGTGTACGGCCATTCCTCCGGAGCGATCCTGGCGATCGAGGCCGCCGCCGCCGGCGTGCACATCACCCGGCTCGCAGTCTACGAGCCGCCATACACCGCCGATCCGGAGCACCCGGCCCCGGCGGACGACCTCGGCCTCCAGGCCGCCCTCGACGCCGGAGACCCCGCTGCCGCAGCGGCGCTCTTCCTCCGCATCACCGGAATGGACGACGCGGCCGTACGCTCCATCACGTCCGCACCGTTCTGGCCTGGACTCGTCCACCTCGCCCCCACCCTGCCGCACGAACTCGCCCTGACAGGCGACGGCCTGCCCCCTCGTGAACGCCTGGCCGCGATCATGGCACCCACGCTGGCACTCGCCGGTGGCAGAAGCCCGGCCTGGGCAGCCCGTGCAGCCGTGGCCGTGGCGTCCTGCGTCGCCGACGGTACGGTGTTGACCGTGCCCGGCCAGGGTCACGACGTCGACCAGGCCGTGCTGGCCCCGCTGCTCGCCGACTTCTTCCTGGGCCGCTGACCTCGTTCCGCCGATTCCGTGCCGCCGCGGGAACCTTTTCCGCCGCCGCGGCGTTGGAACCTGCATGAGAGCAATCGTCTACAGCGAAACCGGCACCCCCGACGTCCTCCGTATCGTCGAACGCGATCTTCCGCAACCCGGACCCGGCGAGGTACGGGTGCGCATCCTCGTCTCGGGCGTGAACCCCACCGACTGGAAGTCGCGCGCGGGCAGCCGGCCCGGCGAAGCGCTCTTGTTCCCCGAGGTCGTGCCGAACCAGGACGGCGCCGGCATCGTCGACGCCGTCGGCGCGGGCGTCGAGCGCCTGGAGGTCGGCGACCGGGTCTGGACGGCCATCGCCGCGTACGGACTCGCGTCCGGCGGCACCGCCCAGGACTTCACCGTGCTCCCGGCCGAACGGGTGTACCCGCTGCCGGACTCGGCGAGCTTCGACCTCGGCGCGACCCTCGGCGTTCCGGCCATGACAGCGCACCGCGCGCTCACCGTCGCCGAAGACGGACCCCGGCGCCTCTCCCCCGGTGCACTCACCGGACGGACTGTGCTCGTCGCCGGTGGCGCAGGCGCGGTCGGCCACGCGGCCATCGAGCTGGCCCGCTGGGCAGGGGCGACCGTCATCACGACGGTGAGCAGCGCGGAGAAGGGCGCACTCGCATCCGCCGCCGGCGCGCACCACGTCGTGAACTACCGCGAGGCGGATGCCGCCCGCGCCATCCGGGCGCTGGCGCCCGAAGGCGTCGACCTGGTCGTCGAAGTCGCTCCCGCGCAGAATGCGGTCCTCAACACGGCCGTGATCCGCACCCGCGGCTCGATCGCGGTGTACGCGACGACGGGAAAGCCGCTCGCGCTCGACATCCGTTCCCAGATGACCCTCAACGTGCGCTACCAGTTCCAGTTGCTCTACACGCTCGGCCAGGACCTCCTCGACGCCGCAGCCGCCGACATCGGTTCGGCCATCGGTGACGGCGCCCTCCACGTCGGTGCCGAAGCCGGCCTGCCCCTGCACCGCTTCCCCCTCGAGAGCACCGCGGGCGCGCACGCCGCCGTCGAGGCCGGCCTGGTTGGCAAGGTCCTCATCGACGTCGCCCCCTGAGGAATTCGGCGGGCAGGCGCCGTTCGGGGCCCGGCGGTCAGGAGACCGGCGTGACCGTATAGAGCAGGCCGTCCGTGTTTCCAGCGACGAGCACCGCGTAGTGATCGTTCTTCATCGAGACGAGACCTGCGGAGCCCACCGTCGCCGAGACGTCGCTCCCGGCCACGAAACCGGCGGCCGTCAGGGTCCGGGTGGCCTCGGCTACGGGATCGGCGGCGGTTGCCTTGACGGTCACGGTCCAGCCGGGCTTGTCACCCTTCTGGGCCGACGCGAACAGGATTTCGCCGTCGACGATGGGCACCTCGGACGGCCAGCCGGCCGGGAGCGCGCCGCCCAGGCTCACGTCTCCGTTTGTCGCACCCTGCACGGCCCCGTTCACGGCGTTCTGCGCGGCGTCGGCGCTGCATCCGGTCAGCAGCGTGCCGCCGACCAGGGCAAGCGCGATCGTCGCCAGGACGCGGGCGTGCAGGAGGGGTGTCGTCATCTTCTTCTCTTCCTCAGTCGTGGGGCAAAACAAACGGCGCCGGCGGTGCCGCTCTGGTCTACCAGAGCGTAACCGCCGGCGCCGCCGACAAGCTGGGACTAGTTCGCGTCCTGCTTCTTGATGCGCGAGACGTTGCGTGCGCGAGCGGATGCCGCGAGCTCGACCTTGCGGATACGCACGATCGCGGGGGTCACCTCGACACACTCGTCTTCACGGGCGAATTCGAGGCACTCCTCGAGCGTCAGCTGACGCGACGGCGTCATCGACTCGAAGGTGTCGGAGGTGGACTGACGCATGTTGGTCAGTTTCTTTTCCTTGGTGATGTTGACGTCCATGTCGTCGGCGCGCGAGTTCTCGCCGATGACCATGCCTTCGTAGACCTCTTCGGTCGGGTTGACGAAGAAGGACATCCGCTCCTGCAGGGCGATGATCGCGAACGGCGTCACGACGCCGTTGCGGTCGGCGACGATCGAGCCGTTGTTGCGGGTGATGATCGGGCCGGCCCAGGCCTCGTAGCCGTGGAAGATCGCGTTGGCGATACCGGTACCGCGGGTGTCGGTGAGGAACTGGGTGCGGAAGCCGATCAGGCCGCGGGACGGAACGATGAATTCCATCCGGACCCAGCCGGTGCCGTGGTTCGCCATGTTCTCCATGCGGCCCTTGCGCGCGGCGAGGAGCTGGGTGATCGCGCCGAGGTACTCTTCGGGCGAGTCGATGGTGAGGTGTTCGTACGGCTCGTGGATCTTGCCGTCGACGCGGTGCACGACGACCTGCGGCTTGCCGACGGTGAGCTCGAAGCCTTCGCGGCGCATCTGCTCGACGAGGATGGCGAGGGCGAGTTCGCCACGGCCCTGGACCTCCCAGGCGTCCGGGCGTCCGATGTCGACGACCTTCAGGGAGACGTTACCGACGAGTTCGCGGTCGAGACGGTCCTTGACCATGCGGGCGGTGAGCTTGTGGCCCTTGACCTTGCCCATGATGGGCGAGGTGTTGGTGCCGATCGTCATCGAGATGGCGGGCTCGTCGACCGTGATGGTCGGCAGCGCGCGGGGGTCGTCGGGGTCCGCGAGGGTCTCACCGATGGTGATGTCCTCGAAGCCGGCGACGGCGACGATGTCGCCGGGGCCCGCGCTCTCGGTCGGGTAGCGGTCGAGAGCCTTGGTGATCAGGAGCTCGGTGACGCGCACGTTGTGCACCGAACCGTCGTGCTTGATCCAGGCGACGGTCTGGCCCTTGCGGATCGTGCCGTGGAAGACGCGGAGCAGCGCGAGGCGGCCGAGGAACGGCGAGGCGTCGAGGTTGGTGACGTGGGCCTGCAGCGGGTGCTCGTCGTCGTAGACGGGGGCCGGGATGTGCTCGAGGATCGCTTCGAAGAGCGGCTCGAGGTCGGCGTTGTCGGGCAACTGGCCGTTCTCGGGCTGGTTGCGGCTCGCGGCGCCGTTACGGCCGGACGCGTAGACGACGGGGACGTCGAGAATGGCGTCGAGGTCGAGGTCGGGGTGCGTGTCGGCCATGTCGCTCGCGAGGCCGATGAGCAGGTCCTGGCTCTCCGCGACGACCTCTTCGATGCGCGCGTCCGGGCGGTCGGTCTTGTTGACCAGGAGGATCACGGGCAGGTGGGCCTCGAGCGCCTTGCGCAGCACGAAGCGGGTCTGCGGCAGCGGGCCCTCGCTCGCGTCGACGAGGAGAACGACACCGTCGACCATGGACAGGCCGCGCTCGACCTCGCCACCGAAGTCGGCGTGGCCGGGGGTGTCGATCACGTTGATCGTGATGGGGCCGTCGGTGGCGTGGATGCCCTTGTACGAGATCGCCGTGTTCTTGGCGAGGATGGTGATGCCCTTTTCGCGCTCGAGCTCGTTCGAGTCCATCGCGCGCTCGTCCACGTGCGAGTGGTCCGAGAACGAGTTGGTCTGCTGGAGCATCGCGTCAACCAGCGTGGTCTTGCCGTGGTCGACGTGGGCGACGATTGCGACATTTCGGAGGTTATTGCGCGTGGCAATCGCCATGAAGTGAATCCTTACGAAGAATGATGCCGCGGACAAACGGATGCGGCGAAGAATGGATGTATTTGGTCAAGGTCCGACCCAACGGATAATCCTACCGCACTCTCCCTGCCGGGAGGCTGGGAGCCCCGTTGTGGCCGCGTCTCCGGGGTGTTCCGGGCATCCGCTTGGACGACGAACGGGGCGGGGACCGCAGTCCCCGCCCCGTTTCCGGGCGCTGAAGCCGGTCGGTCCTGTCTAGCGCCCGAACTCGAAGTTGCCGCCCGGGATCGCGGCGAGCAGCTCTTGCGTGTATGTCTGACGCGGATTTTCGAAGACCTCGTCCGTCGTCGCGGCCTCGACGATCCGGCCCTGCTGCATGACGCAGACGTTGTCCGCGACGAGGCGGACGACGGCGAGGTCGTGGGTGATGAACAGGTAGGTCAGGTCGAGTTCCGTCTGCAGCTCGGTCAGGAGGTTGAGCACCTGGCCCTGCACGAGCACGTCGAGAGCGGAGACCGCCTCGTCGAGCACGAGCACGTCCGGCTTGAGCGCGAGCGCCCGAGCGATCGCGATACGCTGACGCTGGCCGCCCGAGAGTTCACTCGGGTAGCGGTGCCGGGACGCCCAGGGCAGCGAGACCTGGTCGAGGAGCTCCCGCACCCGGGCCTGGCGTTCCTTGGCGGTGCCGACCTTGTGGGCGAGCAACGGCTCTGCGATGGTGTTGCCGACGTTGTACTGCGGGTCGAGGGAGCCGTACGGGTCCTGGAAGACCGGCTGCACGCGGCGGCGGAACTTCAGCAGGTCCGCGCCCTTGAGGCCGGCGACGTCCTGGCCGTCGAACTCGATCTGCCCGCTCGTGATGGATTCGAGCTGCAGGATGAGCTTGGCGACCGTGGACTTGCCGGAGCCCGACTCGCCGACCAGCGCGGTCGTCGTGCCCTTCTTGATGCCGAAGGACACGTCGTTGACCGCGAGCAGTTCGTTGTACTTGAAGCCCTTGGTGCGAATGCGGTACATCTTCGAGATGCCCTGGACCGAGATCAGGTCCTTGGCCGGTGCGGTCTGCTCCCGCTCGATCGCGCGGTTCACGAGAACCTGGTCGTTCGAGCCGGCTGCGGAAACATCCGCTTCGACCGCGACGGAGTGCTTGGCCGACTGGATGCGCCGCGATGCGAGGCTCGGCGCCGCGGCGACGAGGCGCTGCGTGTACGGATGCTGCGGGTTGGCCAGGATCTCCTGCGAGGGACCGGACTCGACGACCTTGCCCTTGTACATCACGACGAGCTGTTCCGCGCGCTCGGCCGCGAGGCCGAGGTCGTGCGTGATGAACAGCACCGAGGTGCCGTAGTCGCGCGTGAGCGTCGCGAGGTGGTCGAGGATCTGGCGCTGCACCGTGACGTCGAGCGCGGAGGTCGGCTCGTCGGCGATCAGCAGCTTCGGACGGGCCGAGAGGCCGATCCCGATCAGCACGCGCTGGCGCATGCCGCCGGAGAACTGGTGCGGGAACTGCTTGAGCCGGTCCTCAGCGTCGCTGAGACCAGCTTCCTTGAGCACCTCGATGGTGCGCAGTTTCGCGGCCTTCCTGCTCATGGCGCCGCCGTTCGCCCGGATGGCCTCTTCGACCTGGAAGCCGATGTTCCAGACCGGGTTGAGGTTCGACATCGGGTCCTGGGGCACATAGCCGATCAGGCGCCCGCGGACGTCCTGCATGTCCTTGGGCTTGAGGGTCGTGAGGTCGCGTCCCTCGAACAGGATCTGGCCGGCGGTGACCTTGCCGGTGTTGGCGAGCAGGTTGATGATCGCCTGCGCCGTCGTGGTCTTGCCCGACCCGGACTCGCCAACGATCGCGAGGGTCTGGCCGGGATACAGCGTGAGGTTGACGCCGCGCACGGCGGGAACCACTCCGTGCTGGGTCTGGAAGCCGACCTCGAGATCGCGAATCTCGAGGAGGGGGGAATTCTCGTCCCGGCCGGCGGTGGTCACGGGTTCAATCACGGTCTGGCTCATCGGCGTGCCCTCGATTCGGGGTCGAGTGCGTCGCGCACGGCGTCGCCGAGCATCAGGAAGGCGAGCACGGTCAGGGACAGGGCGATGGCGGGATAGATCAGCACCTGGGGGTTCGTTCGGATCGACGACTGGGCCGCGTTGATGTCATTGCCCCAGGACATGATCTGCGGCGGTAGCCCGATGCCGAGGAACGACAGCGTCGCCTCCGCGACGATGAACGTGCCGAGGGAAACCGTGGCGATCACGATTACGGGGGCGATCGCGTTGGGCACGACGTGGCGCACGAGGATCCGGAACTTCGAGACGCCGAGGGCGATCGACGCCGTGACGTAGTCCGAGTTCCGGGCCGAGAGCACCGAACCGCGCATGATCCTGGCGATTTGCGGCCAGGCGAAGATCGAAAGGACCAGGGCGATCGTGACCGGGGTGCGGTCCGGGAGGACCGACATCAGTACGATCGCACCGAGCACGGTCGGGACGGCGAAGAAGATGTCGCCGATCCGGGAGACGATCGCGTCGAACACGCCGCCGTAGTATCCCGCGAGGGCTCCCACGACGAGTCCGAAGAGAGTGACGATCATGGTTGCGAGCAGACCGACCGTGACGGAGGCCTGGGTCCCGTGGATCATCCGCGAGTACACGTCACAGCCCTGCCGGGTGAAGCCGAGCAGATGCCCTTCTTCCGGTCCCTTGTTGCTGTTGGCGAGCAGGCAGTTCTGGTCCGGTGCCACCTGGGTGAAGATGCCGGGGAACAGGGCCACGATCACGATCAGCAGAATAAGGGCGGACGAGATCCAGAAACTGGGCTTGCCGCGCAGCGATTCCCAGGCATCCGCCCAGGTACTGCGGGCCTTCTCGGTCTCGTCGAGGCGGTCGACCGCAGCGATGGGGGTGTCTTCGAGCGCAGCGACGAAGTGCGGCTGCGTTTGACGATTACTTGGCATAACGAATCCTCGGGTCCAGGGCTGCGTACAGCAGGTCGACGAGCAGGTTCGCCAGCACGAAGATCACGACCATGACGGCGATGAACGACACCACGGTC
This sequence comes from Cryobacterium sp. RTC2.1, assembly GCF_035018685.1. Lineage (NCBI taxonomy): Bacteria > Bacillati > Actinomycetota > Actinomycetes > Micrococcales > Microbacteriaceae > Cryobacterium > Cryobacterium sp. RTC2.1. The sequence continues at coordinate 4,030 of NZ_JASJXJ010000122.1, read as the reverse complement.
GGCCCTTCGCCGAGTTTGATCGCCTTGTAGACGGTGCCGCCGACACCGTTGATGTTGAAGATGCCCTCTGTCACGATCGCACCCACCATGAGAGAGCCGAGGTCGACGCCGAGGAAGGTGACGACGGGAACGAGCGAGTTCCGCAGCACGTGCACGGTGACGACGCGGCGTCTCGACAGCCCCTTCGCCGTCGCGGTGCGCACGAAGTCGGCGCCGAGGTTCTCGGAGACGCTCGCCCGGGTGAGCCGCACGATGTACGCGAACGAGACGGTGGCGAGCACGATGGCCGGCAGGACCAGTTCGGAGAGCGGGGCCTCGCTGCTGACCGTCGTGCGGGCCCAACCGAGCTTGATCGCGAAGACGTACTGCAGGATGAAGCCGATCACGAACGTCGGCACGCTGATCAGCAGCAGGCTGACGACGAGGGCGCTTGCGTCGAAGAGCTTGCCCTTGCGGAGACCCGCGACGAGGCCGACGAGGATACCGGCGACGGACTCGAAGAACAGTGCGAGAAGCGCGAGCCGGGCGGTGATCGGGAAGGCGGCGGCCATCACGTCGGAAACTGCGCGACCGGAGTACGTGGTGCCGAGATCCCCGTGGAAGAAGCCGCCGATGTAGATGAGGTACTGCACGATGAACGGCTGGTCCAGGTGGTACTGGACACGGAGCTGTTCGATCACCCCTGGCGCGGGTTGCCGGTCACCGAAGAGGGCGGCAATGGGATCTCCGGGGAGGGAGAACACCATGAAGTAGATGAGGAAGGTGGCGCCGAAGAATACCGGAATCATCTGGAGCAGGCGCTTGCCGGTGTACCAGAGCATCAGGTTCCCGCACTGGAACGAACGGTCATGAGAATCGCAATCACTGGTCGAGTCTAGCGAGCGATGCCCGGGACTGAGTGCCCCGGGCATCGCTACGCATGAAACTGGGTTCTATTTTTGGGGGTTGAGCGGGGGAACTAGCCCTTGGTGATTTCGTTGTACAGCGGCACGCCGTCCCAGCCGAAGACGACATTCTGAGTCTTGTCGGACCAGACACCAACGGCGTTGGAATACCAGAGCGGAACGGTCGGAAGGTCCTTGAGCAGCACTTCCTGGGCCTTCTGGTAGAGGGCGGTGGAATCGTCGACGGTCTTGGCAGCCGAACCCTGCTTGAGGAGGCCGTCGAACTCGGCGCTGCTGTATGCCTCGTAGTTCGAGCTGGCACCGGTCTGGTACAGCGGCGCGAGGAAGTTGAACATGCCCGGGTAGTCGCCCTGCCAGCCGGCGCGGGTGGCACCGGTCAGCGTCTTCGCCTTGCGGTCGGCGAGCGCGGCCTTGAAGGTCGCGTACGGCTTGCCGACTGCATTGATGCCCAGGGTGTTCTTGATGCTGTTGGCCACGGCGTCGACCCAGGCGGCGTGTCCACCGTCGGAGTTGTACGCGATGTCGAACGTGCCGGTGTACGGGGAGATCTTGTCAGCGGCAGCCCAGTCCTTGACGGCTTCTTCCTTGTTGAACTTGAGCACGTCGGAGCCCTTGAGAGCGTCGGTGTAGCCCGGGATGACCGGGGAGGTGAAGTCGGTCGCCGGGGTACGGGTGCCCTGGAAGATCACCTTGGTGATCTCATCACGGTCGATGGCCATCGAGATGGCCGCGCGACGCAGCTTGCCCTCTTCGCCACTCCAGTGCTCGAGGTAGTACGGCATGTTGAATGCCTGGAAGATCGCGGCGGGCTGGTTCACGAAGCGCTCCGGGAAGTCCGTCTGGTAGTTCGCGAACGCGGCGTCGGGGACGGCATCGAGCACGTCGAGGTTTCCACCCTGGGCGTCGGCGTATGCCGAGTCGAGGGAGGAGTAGAAGACGATGCTCAGTCCGCCGTTGGCGGGGGTGCGCAGGCCCTTGTAGTCGGGGTTCGTCTTGAGTTCGATCTTGACGTTGTGCTCCCACGCGCCGGTCTTGGCCAGCATGTACGGGCCGTTGCCGATCGGGTTCTCACCGAATGCTGCCATGTCGGTGAATGCGACGGACGGCAGCGGCATGAAGGCCGTGTAGCCGAGGGTGAGCGGGAAGTCCGCCTGCGGCGTGCTGAGAGCGACCGTGAAGGTCGAGTCGTCGACGACCTTGAGCCCGGTGAGTTCGGTGTCGGCTTCTTCGCTGTAGCCTTCGACGTTGCTGAAGAAGGACGATGCGCCCTGGGCGTTGCTCATTTTCGCGCCGTAGTTCCAGGCGTCGACGAACGACTTGGACGTGACGGCCTCGCCGTTGGTGAACTTCCAGCCCGTGTTGAGCGTGATGGTCCAGTGCTGAGCGTCGTCGGCCGAGATCGACTTGGCGACCTCGTTTTTGGCCTCGCCCTTGGCGTCGTAGGACACCAGTCCGGCGTAGATCGACGTCATGATCTTGCCGCCACCGGTTTCGGTGGTGTTCGTCGTGATCAACGGGTTCTGCGGTTCGGAACCGTTGGTCGAGATGATCGCAGACGTGTCACCCGTCTTCGCGGGTGTCGTCGAGCCGCTGGCGCAGCCGGAGAGCATGAGCGCTCCCGCTGTGGCCAGAGCGATGGGAATGCCCAGTCTCCTGATTTTCAATTTTCCTCCAGTGCACAGGGAAACGCCGCGCGATTCGGGACCGCGAAGACGCCTCAGATACTTCTGACCCTAAGTATTCATTGAGCCAAAAGCACAATCGCGGATGGAATCGTTACCTCGACGAAACATCTTGCGCAAATTCGTTGCGCAGATAGGGAGTCTTTCGCCGAAATTGGCGTGGTCGCGCGAAGAACGCGCGCAGCCGCGCCGCGCTTTCATCGATGCGAGGATAGGGGTATGGATGCTGCTACACGTGCGCGCGCGACACTGCTGGTCTTCGACGGCGACTGTGCCTTCTGCACGACCGCCGTCGGGTGGATGCGCCGCCTGTTGCCCGTGATGCCGGACGCCGCGCCGTACCAGTGGACCGATCTCCCGGCGTACGGGCTCACCGAAGCGGATGCCCGCTCCCGGGTCTGGCTCGTCGACCCCGCTGGAGTGCGGTTCGGCGGTGCCGCCGCAGTGTCCGCCCTGCTTCGCCACCAGCCCACTCCCGGCTTGCGTTTCCTCGGCTGGCTCGGCACCGTGCCGCCGTGGTCCTGGGCCGCTGAGGCCGGCTACCGGGTGGTCGCCCGCAACCGGCACCGCCTGCCAGGCGGAACGCCGGCCTGCCGGATGAAACCCGCCGAGTGACAGCCGGCGGTACCAACCGGGCGCGACTGGCCTGGGAAGTCGTCATCGTCCTCGGGCTGTCGCTCGGGGCGTCCGCCGTCTATTCGATCGTGTCGATCGTCGCTCGCCTGACCGACACGACCCCGCTCGGCAACCAGTCGACAACCATCAACGGCTCGCAGTCGACACGGGAATGGCTCGACTTCACGTACCAGTTCCTCGGCATCTTCTTCGAGCTCTTCGCGGTCGCCCTCGTGCTCTACCTGCTCTGGCGGCCCGGGTCGAGCAGTTTCCGCCGCCTCGGCTTCGACCTGACCCAGCCGCGACGGGACCTGCTCGGCGGCGTCCTGCTCGTGCTTGCGATCGGCATCCCCGGCCTGGGCCTGTACCTCGCCGGGCGGGCGCTCGGCATCACGGTCGCGGTCGTCGCCTCCCCCATCAACACGTTCTGGTGGACGATCCCGATCCTGCTGTTCTCCGCGGTGCGCGCCGCGCTCAGCGAGGAGCTCATCGTGGTCGGGTACCTCTTCATCCGGCTCAGGGAGCTCGGCTGGTCGACCTGGACGATCATCACGGCATCGGCGCTGCTCCGCGGCAGCTATCACCTCTACCAGGGCATCGGACCGTTCGTCGGCAACGCCGCCATGGGCGTCGTCTTCGGCTGGTGCTACACCCGCTGGGGTCGCACGGCGCCGCTCGTCGTGGCGCACACGATCCTCGACGTGGTCTCTTTCGTCGGCTACCCGCTCGCTGTCGCCTGGTGGCCGGCCCTCCTGGCTCCCGCCACCTAAGCCCCCTCCCCTCCCCCTCGCCGGTACGGGCGAGGGGGTGGGGCGAGCGGATGCTGCT
>NZ_JASJXJ010000121.1:0-12567 GCF_035018685.1 Cryobacterium sp. RTC2.1 | reverse complement strand
GGGCGGGGAACCGGCCCGCCGCCCGCAGCCGGTCACAGCGGGCGGCCAGGGCCTCGAGCTCGTCCGCGTCGAGCAGTTCCCCGAGGGTGACACCGAGGTCGCCGTCGAGCCCCGCGCGCACCCGGTCGACCCCGTCGAGCTCCTCGGCGCTGAGGGCATCGCCCAGCCAGCCCCACAGCACCGTGCGCAGCTTGTGCTCGACGTGGAACGTCAACCCGTGGTCCACGCCGTGCCGGTGGCCATCCGGCATGGCGAGAATGTGGTTGCCCTTGCGGTCGGCATTGTTGACGACGATGTCGAACACGGCCATCCGGCGCAGCGCGACCGAGTCTTCGTGCACGAGCGTGACCGCCCGGTCCTGCTCGTCGCGACCGTCGAAGACGCGGCGCCAGCCAGCGCCCGGCCCGATCTCCCAGGGCACCAGGTCGACGGCGTCCTGTTCGGGATCCGCGTCCTGCCACAGCTGCACCATCCCCGGGCCCATCGGACCGTCACGAAGCCATGTCCGGGGTACGACCTTCCACCCGAAGGCCTCGGAGACCCGGTATGCCGCAACCTCCCGGTTCGCGAGGGTCCCGTCGGGGAAATCCCAGAGCGGATGCTCGCCGGCGACCGGCTTGTAGACCACCGGGACGCCGCCAATGCTGCCGAGGAATGTCGCGTTCGAGGCGGTCGTGATGCGGCCCGTGAGTTCGAGCTCACCGCGTTCAAGCCCGCCGGCCTCGAGCTCGCCGGAGCCCGGCGTCATCAGGGCTCGTCGCGCAGCACGCAGTCGTGCCCGTCCGGGTCGATGGGGTCACCGCAGAGAGGGCAGAGGGGCCGCCCGGCGCCGACGACTTCGTGGGTGCGCTTCGCGAAGGCCCTGGCCGTGCCGACCGGAATCCGCAGCAACAGCATCTGCTCGGGGTCGGCCGTTGCGGCATCGACGACGGCGAGGGGGTCGTCTCCGAGGCCCTCCTCGTCGACCACCACGATCGGGAAGGCCTCGATCACGATCTGCACGGTCGAGGGGTCCCAGCCCAGGGTCATGGTTCCGGTGCGGAAATCCTCCTCGACGGGTTGCTCGAGCGGTTCGTTGTCCACGAGCTCCACAGGTGTCGCGGTGGGGACGCTGAAGGGATTCCCCTCTGTGGACATCAGCTGATCGAGGATCTCGTCGATGCTGTCGGCGAGGAGCGCCGACTGCTGCTTCTCCATGGCGATGCTGACGATCTGGGTTCCGCTGCGCACCTGCAGATAGAACGTGCGCGACCCCGGCCGGCCGACGGTTCCGACGACGACCCGGTCCGGCCAGTCGAACTCATACAGGATTGTAGGCATGGGGATATTTTAGGCTCCGGTTTCCTGCGGCCGCTCAGTGCCGGCCCCACCGCCGACCGGCGCATCGGCCACCGGGCCGGCCGCCGCCAGCCAGGACAGGTCGCCTGCGTCGGTGTTGATGGCGTGGACACTCGGGCGATGGGGCCCGTAGCGCACGATCGAGACGGATGCCGGTCCGACGTTGATCCGCTGGAACAGGTCCAGGTGCATCCCGAGTGCGTCGGCGAGGACGGACTTGATGATGTCGCCGTGGCTCACCGCGACCCACACCGCACCGGGACCATGCTCGGCTTCGAAGATCGCATCATGGCGCCGGATGGCCGCGACCGACCGCGCCTGCATGGCGGCCATCGATTCGCCGCCGGGAAAGACGACCGCAGAGGGGTGCGCCTGCACCACCGGCCACAGGGGCTCCTGGGCGAGGTCGATCAGGGTGCGGCCCTGCCAGTCGCCGTAGTCGCACTCGGTGATGTCCTCGTCAACGGGAGTCGAGGGAATGCCGCCCTGCAGGTCGAGGATCAGCCGGGAGGTCTCCCGGCATCGCTGCAGGGGGCTCGAGACCACGCCGACCAGAGGCACGACGGAGAGCCGCTCGCCGGCGCTCGCGGCCTGGGTGCGCCCGATCGCGTCGAGTCCGACCCCGAGAGATCGCCCTGCCAGGAGTCCGTCGGCATTCGCGGTGGTGCGGCCGTGCCGCACGAGGATGACTGTGGCCATGCGTACAGCCTAGGGAGTCGGCGGCCCGAGTCGCCGAACCCATCGGGCGCCGATGCGTGCGGAGTGCCCTCCCCGCGGTGATGCGAGGATGAGGTGCCGGCTGGCTCTCGGCCTGTCGCCGACTCTTCTCAGCGCAGCCGGGCGAGTGCCGACCGGAACGCGTCGATCGCGTGAGCGTTGAACAGCACGAACGTGACGACATCCACGGCCGTGGAGCTCGCGGCCACCGTCTCGACGGCGATACGCGCCGCGTCGTCCATCGGCCACCCGTAGACGCCGGCGCTCACCGCAGGAAAGGTCACGTGGTGGGCGCCGAGTTCGTCGGCGACCCGCAGCGACTCGACGTAGCAGGAGGCGAGCAGGTCCGATTGGTCGAGGGTCTTCGCCCATATCGGGCCGACGGTGTGGATGACCCACCGGACGGGGAGGAGCCCCGCCGTAGTCGCGACGGCGGCACCGGTCGGCAGCCCGTCCGGCAGCGTCGTGGCACGCAACCGGCGACACTCCGCGAGGATGCTCGGGCCTCCGGCCCGGTGAATCGCGCCGTCCACTCCCCCGCCCCCGAGCAGCGTGTGATTCGCCGCGTTGACGATCGCGTCCGCGGGCAGCGCCGTGATGTCGCCTCGGACCAGCTCGATGAGTGCCATGATCCGACGTTACCAACCGCGTGCACGGGCGACGCACGAGGCTGATACGGCTGGAGCTACGCCAGCGTCGGCTGCAACAGCCCCTCGAGGCGCTGGTAGCTGGTCTCCATTCCGCCGGTCATGCCCGTAGCAAGCACCGCGTCACGCTGCTCCGCATTGGCGTAGGTGATGACGAGTGAGAGCAGGGTTCCGCCCTCGACTTCCGTGAGGGTCAGCTCGTTGAGCGTTGCCGGGAAGTCCATCCCGATCATCGCCTCGGTCGTGACCGCGCGGTGCGGTTCGACCGACTCGAGGAGCTCACCGGTGAAGCCGAATCGCTCCTCTCCGCCGTCCCGCTGCCACTCGTAGCGGTAGCTGTCACCGACGGCTGCTGCGATCTCACAGACGGGCATCGACCAACCGTCCGGTCCCAGGAGCCACCGCTTCATGAGCGCGGCATCGTTGTGGGCCCGCCACACCTGGTCGACGGTGCCGCGGATCACCCGTGCCACCCGCACCTGGGTGTCGCTGAGGATCTGCGCCTCCGCCAGGTGGTCGGCGGCGTATGACGCCAGGTCGGCCAGCACCTGGTCGATCTGGGCCATCGCCTGGCGGGTGCCTTCCAGCATTCCCATCTCGATGAGCTGCTGCATCTGGTCGAGGGAGCCGAAGTACGACGTCGTCTTCAGGCGACTGCCGCCGGGCGTCTCCTCAAAAGCGAAGTCCATTCGGGTGGTGGGGAGGTCGGCGTTGGGCACACCCGCCGCATCCGAGAAGCTGTCAAGCACTTCAAACGCGTGGGGAGCATCGGTCGAGGTCCAGTCCCAGCAGCCGTAGTGCGTATCGCCCTCCGGCCCGGTCATCGCATACACGCTGCGTCCCCCGGTCAGAGCGTCGTGCCGGTAGAACGTGGCCGGATAGGTCGGCGGGCCCCAGAACCGTTCGATCTGGCGTGGATCCGTGTACGCATCCCAGAGCCGGCGGAGGGGCACAGGGAAGTCGGCGACGATCGTGATCGTGAGCTGGTCGAGGTCTTTCTCGACGGAGGTGACGGGCATGATGATCCTTTCGGTTAGGTGTCAGGTGTAGCCGGAGAGTCTTCCGCGAGCAGGCTGTCGAGGCGGTCGATGCGCGAACGCCAGAGCTCCTCGAAGTGGTCGAGCAGGCGCTGGGCCTGACGGATGCGATCAAGGTTTCCCCGTACCATCCGCTCACGGCCCCGCGCTGCCTTCGTCACGAGATGGGCCTCCTCCAGCACGGCAATGTGTTTCTGGACGGCCGCGAAGGACATCTCGTAGGAGTCCGCCAACTGCGACACCGAGATGTCGGTGACCAGCGTGCGGCGCACGATATCCCGCCTCGTCGCGTCTGCGAGGGCGCGGAAGAGGCGGTTCACATCCTGTTCGGAAAGTTCTGATACAACCATTTGATTGTACGATACCCAGCCACAACGAATCGCGCAAGCGGTCACCGCGCTCGCCTTGACCGGTTTCGGAACGGCTCACTATGGTGTTGACGCGGAGTACCTGATCGATGACGCCCTGGAACGGCTCGTCGCAGGATGGACTGTTGAACTCGAGCCGCACCGCTTCGCGGCGCCGAGCAGGTGTTCGGCGCGCTTCCCGCGACGGCTACGTCAGCCGCGCGATCGCGAACGCGAAAGGAGCACGCAGAGTGGACGGTGCGTACATCGGGCTCACCTCCTCAGATCGTGTCACGTTCAGGACGATTCCAACGCCGGCCCCGCTATATTCGTGTCATGAAGCGCATCACGTACGCAGGCGGGTCCATTGTCACCGGTGATGCCGTTACAGCGGCCCTACTGGATTTCGCGACGCACCTGGATCCCGGCGCGGGGAGCCTGACCGTGGACATACCCGTTCGTGAGACGAACGGGGCTACGACTACGCACACGTTCCTGTTCGGTCCGGCAAGCCAATTCGAGGTGGCCGATGCCGAGAACTTGCCGGCCGGCGACGAAGGCGAGCTTTTTCCCGTTCCGGTCTTTCCGACCAGCAGACCGGTCGCCGTGACCGAGCCGTCCCCCGCCGCCGAAACGGGGGCGGAAGACTTCAATCGGGCAATCCTGGACATCGATGGCGGACTGGGGCAGGGCGCCACGACCTGAATCAGGAGAAGACCGGGGTTTCTCAATATGCACCGCGACCGCTTCGGCCTATGATCAGAATAATCGTCCCCAAAGCGCTGTTGCCCTCACCTCGGCCCTGTCGTCGATGTATTCCCATTCTCCCGATCACACGAGGTTTCCCGTGGGTAAATTCATTTACGGAACCCCGGCCATGTCGGTCGAGATTGACGATCGCACCCTGGCTCACCTGAAGGTCGTGATCATCGCGAAGCTGCGCCGCGGCGAGAGCTTCACGTTCTCCTGGGAGAAGTCGCCGGAATCGGGAAGCGGTCGCAGTTCAATCTGGCTCAACCCGGCCGTACCGCTCCAATTCGAATTCGCCGGCAGTCAGGAACCGCACCTGAACCGGGCCTGGTTGGAGCAATTGGTCGGCCTTTCCAACACGCCGGCCGGCCTGCGCATAGTCGCAGAACCGGCTGCGGCCGCTGCTCCTGGTGACGCCGAGTCGAGGCAGTTACATCAGCGACACCCGCACCCTCGCCCGTGACCCGTCCCCTGGCTGAGTAAGACGGTCCAAGCGCTGGGCTGCGTGCTCACCGCGGGGAAGGCTACCCGGCGGGCACCGACTTCGTCGGCCACCCGGAGCGACTCGACGCAACATGACGCGAGCTGCTCCGGGTGGTCGATCGCCCGACTAGCGGGCCGGGTCGGTCACCCGGATCAGCGGTTGCTTCCCCTGACGGCGCGAAGGACCCACCCGATGATCGCGATAATCAGGAGGACAGCACCAACCCAGAGCAGGAACTGGAGGGCTTGAACGAAACCACCCACCACAAGCAAGACAACCGCGATGATGGCGACGATGACAAAGAGATTCATTTTTTGCTCCCTTGACTTGCGAGAAAAACGGAGCTGCCAGGGTCTGGGGCAACCAGCGAAGTGTGTGTGAGTGATGCGGCACACGATGCCATGATCCAGCCTACGCGCGGGCATCGACGGCGGAGGAGCGGCGTCCCACCGTTCGTCCAACCTCCACAGCTCCGCGCACATACCCGTGACGACTCTGAACGGTAGCCAACCACAGTCGATTCAACGAGACTGGGGGTAAGCCCCCGAGAAAAAGGAACCCCCACCATGACTCGCAGCGACATCGGCCCCCACCCGGACTCTTTCGACCTGGAAACCGCCACCACCGAGAACACGAACTATCGAACAGTGGCCTGGAGCGGCAAGTATTTGCAGGTCACCCTGATGTGCATCCCTGCCGGAGAATCCATCGGACTTGAAATGCACCCCGACACCGACCAGTTCCTGCGCCTCGATGCGGGCGCCGGGAGGGCACAGATGGGGCCGGAGAAAGACAACCTCGTTTTCGAGCAGGACGTTTCTGACGGGTGGTGCATCCTCGTCCCCGCGGGCACCTGGCACAACGTCACCAATATCGGTGACGGACCCATGAACCTCTACGTCATCTACGCACCGGTCCACCACGCCGCCGGGAATATCCACAAGACGGCCGCCGAAGCCGCGGCCGACGAAAAGGCTGGAACGGACACACCGCCCGCCTGGACACAGCAACCCGCCTCGTCCCGACCCGACGAGGAAGCAAGCTCCTCGTAGCTCTCCTGAGCCCTGAGGCGGCTTCCTTCAGCGCCAGAACTCGGTAAGCCCCTCCGCACGGACCCGGCCTTGGTCGAATCCGGCCTGGGCGGCGGACGGGCGCAACGAGACGTCCATCGCCCTGGCGCCGAACAGGTATTCGGCGCTGCCCTCGGGGAAGATCGTTTCGACGCGGCTGCCGCCTGCGCGCAGCGCGTCGACCTGGGTTGCAAGATGCAGGCCCCACGCCACCGGCGTCAGTGCCCGGCCGCCGAACGGTGACAGCACCAGCACTCGCTCGGACCCGGCAGCCAGATCGGCATTCTCGGCGTTGGACCGGTAACCGCCGTCGATATATCGGCCGCCGCCGATACCGTAGGCGAAGCCACTGGCACAGCTGGCGGCCACGGCGTCCACCAGATCGACCCCGCTGTGCCGGTCGAACACCACCGGCGCACCGGTATCCGCATTGACCGCGGTGATCTGCACCCTTCGTTCGGGCCAGTCGTGGCTGGGCAGGCGCGAGGCGACGGTGGCGCGCCACCGGGCCTGCACCGCCGGGTCCGATGCCGCAGCCAGGTCGAGCGCAACGGCACCCATTCTGCGGCGCATGTCGGCCGCGTCCTCGGCGGCGGCGATGATGCGGCGCCGACGTTCCAGGTGATCGGTCACCGGACCACCCTGAGCGCGATGGCCGTCCGAACCGGCCGGGGCGGTGCGCTGCGCAGACACGGGCACGGGCACGGCGATCAGGGTGGGCGCCAGGAGGTCAGTGGGGTTCGCGCCCGTGAACTGAGCCGCAGCTGTCGCTCCGGCCGAGGTCCCGATGATGAGATCGGCGTCGGTCACGTCGAGACCGGCCTCGTACAGGCCGGCGATGACCCCGATCAGCCACGCGTTACCCGTCGATCCGCCGCCACCGAGGACCAGGGCCGTGCGGGAAGGGCGCGGGGAGACGTCGCGTGAGATCGGCTCCGCATTGTGCAAACGGTGTTGATTCATAGTCGTAGCTTTCTGAGAGTGCGCGAAGCGCTCCCCGCGACGGCTACGTCAGTCGCGCGATCGTGAACTCGAAAGGAGCGCCCAGAGTGGACAGTGTGTGCATCGGGCTCACCTCCTCAGATCGTGTCACGTTCAGGGGAACTCTACCGGTTCGGGGTCGGCGAGCCAACCGATGAGCCTCCTGGGAGATCATGCGGCGCCGGTCCTGTCGCATCGGGCCCGCCGCATGCGCCTGAGAACCCGACGCTCAGCGTCGAACGCTGTATCGGTGCTCGGGGCGACCGGTCGAACCGTAACGAAGGGTCACGTCGACATCACCGCGGGTTGCCAGGGCGGCAAGGTGCCGCTGCGCCGTCGCGCGCGACAGACCGGCACGGCCGGCAATCAGGCTTGCGGACGATTCCCCGTCCTGGAGCAGTTCGATGAGCAACTTCTCGGTCGTGGACCGCGACACCGACGCGACTCCACCATCCCGCCCGTGCAGCACCCGCTGGGCCCTGTCGATGGAATCCTGGTCGAGTTGGCGGTCCTCGGCGACCAGGGTGCGGAACCGGCGATATGCCCCCAGCCGTTCGCTCAACCGCGCGGGTTCGAACGGTTTGATGAGGTAGTCCAGCGCGCCGGCGCGGAGGGCACGGCGCACGGTGGCGCCATCCGACGCCGCACTGATCATGAACGCGTCCACGTCGATCTCCGCAATGAAGGCGATCCCGTCGCCGTCGGGAAGGTAGACGTCGCAGATGACGAGGTCGGGAGACAAATCCCGCACCGCCGCGCGCGCGGCCCGCACTCCCCGAACCGGCTCAAAAGCGGTGTAGCCGGTACACGCATCGACGATATCGCGATGAAGGCCGCCGACGTGGAAGTCGTCGTCGACGACGAGGACGGAAATCGGATCGGTCATTGTTCTTCTCCTTGTAGTGGGCGTGCCTGCTCCCCCATAACCCCGGGCAGCCGGGCGCAGAACACGGCACCGTGTCCTTCCCGGCCTCCGGCGTCGACCAGCCACACCTCTCCGCCGAGGCGCGCCGCGATCTCGCGCACGAGCGGAAGGCCGATGCCCCGCCCATGCACCGCGTCCGGGTCCAGATCCGTGCTCCGCACATCACTGAACACGCGTGCCCCGTTGGGCACGCCCTGCCCGGAGTCGGCCACGGTCATGACGAGCGTGTCGCCGTCGTCGAGCAGCTCCACCTCCACCCAACCCGGCTGCTGACCGCACACGGCCGCACTCACCGCGTTCTCAATGAGGTTGGCGAGCACGGTGGCCACATCCTCGGGCGCAGAGACGACCCCGCGCACCAGTGAGTCCAGACCCACCGACAGGCGGACTCCACGCTCACCGGCCTGAGCGGCCTTGGCTTCCACCAGCGACACCAGGAAGGGCTCGGTCAGGTGCTCGCCGGCGAACGGACCGCCGGGGGTGCGTGACGCCTGAAGCACGTCGTTGAGGTAGCCCCGAGCGTCGGACACGCGGCCCGCATCCATCAGACCGGCCGTCACGTGCAGGCGGTTTGCGAACTCGTGACGCTGCACCCGAAGTGCGTCGGTCATCGACGCCACGGTTTCCAGGCGGTCCGTGAGACTCACGATGTCGGTGCGGTCGCGGATCACCGCGATCAGGCCCAGGTCCCGATTCGCCCGCGACACCACGTGAGTGTCGATGTAGACGACATGGTTGGCGATTACGACCGGATCGGCGGCATCCGTTCCCCGCTTTCCCCGAGACGGTGGCTTCGGCTCACCGGCCAGAGCTGCGACCACCGGCCCCGGCAATTCGAGGTCGCGGATGCGCCGTCCGACCAGGTCCGAGATGCCGAGCAATCGCGCGGCCGTCGCGTTGGCGACGGTCACGACGCCGTCCGGTCCGGATGCGAGCACTCCGTCCCCGACGCCGTCGAGCACCGCCGCCTGATTCTGGACCAGCGCGGCCAGTTCCTCGGGCTGCAGGCCGAGGGTGAGTCGCTCGAGGCGGCGGCGAATGACGAACGACACGACAGCGCCCAGTGCGAGGGCAACGGCGGCAGCCAGCGCGACGCCCCCCAGCAGCAGGGGAAGCTCCTTGAAGACACTGCTCGGAGCGAATCCAACGCTCACCTCACCCACCGGCGCGCCGGTGGTGGGATCGCGGACAGGAACTTTTGCGCGAGCTGACTCGCCGAGGGTGCCCGATTCCCACGACACCGTCTCGCGTCCGGCCAGAGCCTCGGCGAACTCTGTGCTCACCACCGCTCCGAGCAGCTGAGGCTCGGGGTGTGCGAATCGGATTCCGTGATCGTCGGTGATCACGATGAACAGTGCACCGGTATTGGCTTCTGCCGCCGCGGCGAGGGTTGACAGCGGTCCGCCGCGGAGGCCCGCGTTCGTCGGCGTGCCGACGTCTGCAGAAGCGCGGGCGATACCCTCGCGCACATCGGAGTCGGCGGCGACCGTGCGGGCGATCGACAGCGCCGACGCCTCGGCCTCGGCCCGGAGCTGTTGCACGCCGATCCAGACGAACACGCCGGTGCAGATCACGACGACCGCGCTCACGCAGGCGAGTTGCAGCAGCAGCATCTGCGTCGAGAACCGCATCTCCGCCCCCTTGCGGCGCATTGTGCAGAATGCGCACAACCAACCATATGCGCAATACGTGCAGCAAAGGGAGATACCGGATGCTTCATCATCGGTCTGCCTAAGCTTCAGGCCATTCGTCATACGCCTCGGCAGTGACTGCCGATCGGGATTCGCCTGGCTCGGCTGCACCATTCAGACATAGACAAAGGAGTCGATGTGCTCGTCATCCTCGGATTCACCATGATCCTCACCTTCATGGTGCTCATCATGACCAGGCGGCTCACGCCGATGGTCGCCCTCATTCTCGTCCCCACGATCTTCGGCCTCTTCGCCGGTGCCGGCCTGGGCCTCGGCGACATGATCATCGAGTCGATCAGGGACCTGGCCCCGACGGCGGCGCTCCTCATGTTCGCGATCATGTTCTTCGGCATCATGATCGATGTCGGGCTGTTCGATCCCCTCATCCGGTTCATCACCCGCTTCCTCGGCAACGACCCGGCCAAGGTCGTCCTCGGCACGGCGATCCTGGCCGGTGCGGTGTCGCTCGACGGCGACGGGTCGACGACCTTCATCATCACGACCTCAGCGATGCTGCCGATCTACCTGCGTCTGGGCATGAGCCCGGTCGTACTCACCTGCGTTGCAGGCCTGATGAACGGCACGCTCAACATCGTTCCGTGGGGTGGCCCCACCGTGCGGGCGGCCTCGGCACTCGGCGTGTCGCCGACCGACATCTTCGTGCCGATGCTGCCGTCTCTTGCGACGGGAGTCATCATTGCACTGGCGTTCGCCTGGTTCCTCGGGCTCGGCGAACGCAAGCGCATCGGGTCGCTCGAGTACTCACAGGCTGCGCAGGCGAATGCCGCCCCGCTGGCGTCGCCCGGCTTCTGGCGCGGCTTCTTCGGCGGCAACCGCGTCGTGCGCGGCACGGAGGTCAGTCCGGGTGCAGCGGCAACCCTGTCGACGACCGGTATCGTGACGGTGCGGCCGGGCCAGCGTGTGCCGGTGGGTCACACGGCCCTGGCCGAACAGAAGGTGCTCGACGCCGAAGATCACGACACGATGATGGCCGACACGATGATGCGGGCGGATCGGCCGACGCTGCGGCCCAGACTCATTTGGGTGAACCTCGCGCTCACCGTCGCCGTCATGGTGCTGCTCGTGCTCGATGTCATGCCCTTGGCTTATATCTTCATGGTGGGCACCGGCGTGGCGCTCGTGATCAACTTTCCGAAGCTCCGCAGCCAGGCCGACGAGATCGTCGCGCACGCGCCCAGCATCGTCGGCGTCGTCTCGATGGTGCTCGCCGCGGGCGTCCTGGTCGGAGTGCTGAACGGTACCGGGATGGTCACGGCGATGGCCGACTGGGTTGTCCAGGTCGTGCCGGCATCGATGGGTGAGTACCTCGCGGTCATCACCGGAGTGCTCTCCATTCCGATGACCTTCTTCATGTCCAACGACGCGTTCTACTTCGGCATTCTTCCCGTGCTCGCCGAGAGCGCAGCAACCTACGGGATCTCCCCGGTCGAGATGGCCCGCGCCTCGATCATCGGTCAGCCCGTTCACCTGCAGAGCCCGCTGGTACCGGCCATTCTTCTGCTCGTCTCTCTTGCAGGCGTCAACCTCGGCGACCACCACAGGAAAGTGCTCTGGCGAGCCTGCGTGATCTCGCTTGTGATGCTGGTCGTCGGAGTGCTTGTCGGCGCCGTCCCGTTCGGCTGAACGCGGTTACAACCCGGACAGCCAGAGAGTCCCGGAGACCTGTGCGTTTCCGGGACTCGTGGTCGGGTCGACGGGATTCGAAACTGAGACCGGGCTCAAGTCCTCAGTGGGTCACCAGATGCATCGGAAGCCGACGGGGCCGGTCGGGCGGCGTGTTCAAACAAATCGCGCAATATGTTGAGTACGGGAATCGCGGACGCCAGAACGTCTTGTTCGGCGGGCGAGAGCATGTCGATGGCCGCGGCCACGGTCGCCGTGCTCGTCCGGTCGAACCGGTAGAGCATGTCCCTCGCGTGGGGCGTCGCGACGAGTATCGCTGAGCGGAGGTCCCCTGTCGAGGCGCGCTCAACCAATCCAGCCGCCGTCATGGCTTTCACGAGGTTGCTGACGGTCGGGCGAGCGATGCGGAGAGCGATCGCGGCGTCACGGGTATTGACCGGGCCGGAGGCGACGAGAACTCGCAGCAGCTCAATCTGCGCTTCGGGGATGTCCGGCAAGTCTTCGGCGGCCCGGGTCGCCCGGGACATCTCCCGACGCAAAGGCCCGAGCAATCGGGTGAGTTCGGTCGCGATCTCGCTCACGGACAGCCTCCGGCATCGATGTAGGTTTGCCACAAACATAGGTTTGTGGCAATCTCAGTTTAACGCGAATTTCAGGAAGCGACCGTTTCCGAAATCGCCCTGAGAGAAGGCCCTGACGATGCTTGAAGAAAAATACCGCGTTCTATTCGAACCCCTGAAAATTAAGAACCTGGAGATTAAGAACCGCTATGTGATGGAGCCGATGGGCCCCGGCGGATTCTGCGACGAACAGGGCGCCTACACGGAGCGTGCCGCGGACTATTACGTGGAGCGGGCCAAGGGTGGCGCCGGTCTCATCATTACGGGTACGACGATGGTGGAGAACGAGGTCGAGGTCTGCTCCCTGCCCTCCCTC
>NZ_JASJXJ010000120.1:0-12615 GCF_035018685.1 Cryobacterium sp. RTC2.1 | reverse complement strand
CTCGCAATGCTCAGCCTCGGCGGGCACAAACCCGTGCTTCCCGGCCGGGACTAACCCACGGAAGAGTCAGGAGAGCCAATTTTCTACTTTATGCCGGAATCCGATGGGCTGCTACTCCTGCCTTCATGAGAGCGCTCCCTCGAAAGAAAACGCCCGTCAGGGCCCTCCCGGGCAGGTCAGAACAGGCGGGATTGCGTGTCGTCGAGGCCGCGCATCGCGTCGTAGTCGAGCACGAGGCAGCGGATGCCGCGATCCTCTGCGAGCATCCGGGCCTGCGGCTTGATGACCTGTGCGGCGAAAACCCCGGCCACCGGGGCCAGGTGCGGGTCGCGGTTCATCAGCTCGAGGTACCTGGTGAGCTGCTCGACCCCGTCGATGTCGCCGCGGCGCTTGAGCTCGACCGCGACCGAGTGGCCGGCGGCGTCCCTGGCGAGGATGTCGACAGGGCCGATCGCTGTCATGTACTCGCGGCGGACGAGGGTGTGGCCGTCCCCGAGAAGATGGATGTGCTCGGCCAGCAGCTTCTGCAGGTGCGCCTCGACGCCGTCCTTGATCAGGCCGGGGTCGATGCCGAGTTCGTGGGCGGAGTCGTGCAGGACCTCGTGGATGCTGACGATGAGCTGGTCTGCGGTCTTCGCGTGGGTGACGGTCCAGACCTGGGTGATGCCGGCATCCGTCTGTTCGTCATCGGGGACCTGCTCGACGAGGGAGCACGGCGGGCTCATCCAGTTGAGCGGCTTGTAGGAGCCGCCGTCGGAGTGCACGAGCACGCTGCCGTCCGACTTGAGCAGGAGGAGGCGGGTGGCGAGCGGCAGGTGTGCGTTCAGCCTTCCGGCATAGTCGACGGAGCAGTTGGCAATTACGAGGCGCACGCATCGAGCTTAACCGGTCTGAAGCAACCGCTCGACAGGAGGGGTCAGCGGCGGTGGCGCTCGCGGGCGGCCGGAGCGGCGAGGCCGGCGAGGGCCATCAGGGCGACGATGAGGTACAGGGCGTTCAGGATGCCCCAGTTCTGGCCGAGAAGGCCGAGAACGGGCGGCCCGACGAGGAAGGCGAAGTAGCCGATCATGGCGACGGCGCTGACCCGGGCCGCGGAATTCCTCGTGTCGTCCGCGGCGGCCGACATGCCAACAGGGAAGCCGAGTGAGGCTCCGACGCCCCACAGCACGGTGCCCGCGTAGAGTGCAAAGTCGTTCGGCGCGAGGATGAACAGGAGCAGCCCGAGCACCCCGATGACGGCGCAGGCCCGCAGCACGGGAACACGGCCGAACCGGTCGATCACCGGCCCGCCGATCACCCGGCCGACGGTCATCGCTGCGACGAACACGCCGAAGACGATCGCGCCGGCGGTATTGCTGAAACCGTGGCCGTCGACGGAAGCGAGCGCGATCCAGTCGTTCGCCGAGCCCTCCGCGAACGTCATCCCGAGCACGATCGCACCGATCAACAGGACGCCCGGGTCTGCCCACACCGACAGGCTCGCTCGCAGCCGGCTGCGCCAGGTGCTGGCCGGCTCGCCAGGCGCACTCGTCTCGGCAGCGTTCTCGAGCTCAGGAATGGACCGAACGGCCAGGACCGCGATCAGGAACACGAGCACCGCAATCGCCGTCAGGTGCCAGAACACCGAGACGGAGAGTGCGGATGCCGCGGCACCGAGCAGCGCCCCGACGACGGTTCCGAGGCTGAAGCAGGCGTGCATCAGCGGCATCAACGTCTTGCGAATCGCCCGTTCGGCCGCAGCGCCCTCGACGTTCATCATCACGTCGAGAGAACCCATCCCGAGGCCGACGGCGGCAAGGCCCGCGAAGACGACCGGGGCGGATCCGAGCAGGGTCGCGCCGGCGCCGACCACGACCAGTCCGATCGAGGACGTCGCGACGCTGATCGTCATGGCCCGGGGGGCGCCGAAACGGGCGAGGAGCCGCACCGCGACGACCAGGCCGAGCACAGAGCCTGCCGAGAGGCCGAAGATGAGCACGCCGACGAGCGCGGTGTCGAGCCGCAGGCTGTCGCGAACCGCGGGGATGCGTGCGACCCAGCTGGCGAGGCCGAGTCCGCTGATGAAGAAGACCGCGAAGACGGCGTTGCGCCAGGCGAGGGTGCCACGGCCGTTCGGTGATCCGGGGCTCGGAGCGGACGCATCCGTCGGTTCGGAGGGCGCGGTCATGGTCGTTTCCTTAACAGGCTCGGTCGGGGGGTATCCCGTCAACGCTATCCGATCTCCGGCGACGTACGATGGGGCTGGAGTCGAGCGCAGCGGGGCGCGAGGGGGGAATTGTGGCAGGACGCACCACCTCACCGGGGCAGACGGTGACCTCGCGCGTGCTCAGCATCCTGGCCGTCTTCGAGTCCAGCCCCTCCGCGCGGACCCTCTCCGAGATCTGCACCGAGAGCGGCCTTCCCCAGAGCACCGTGCACCGCCTGCTCGGCGAGCTGGAGGAATGGGGCGCCGTGCAGCGGGATGCCCGCGGCCGGTACCAGATCGGCCTCCGGCTCTGGGAACTCGGCCAGCATGCCGGACGGCAGCTGCGCGACGTCGTGCGCCCGTACCTGCAGGACCTGTTCGGCCTCACGCAGGAGACCGCCCACTTCGCCATCCGCGACGGCGCGGACGTGCTCTACATCGACCGGGTCTACGGGAGCAGGAGAGTCCCGCAGGCCTCCCGGGTGGGCGGGCGGCTGCCGATGCACGCGACCGCTGTCGGCCGGGCGATCCTCGCCTTCGAGGCGGGCTGGGTGCGTGACGCCGTGCTCGGCGCGGCGCTCGTGCAGCGCACCCCGTTCACCAAGGCCGACCCGGAGCAGCTCCGCCGGGAACTCGACAAGGTACGCGGCCAGGGCTTCGCCGTCGCCTCAGAGGAGGTGCGGCTCGGATCGTGCTCGCTCGCCGTCCCGGTGTTCCAGGCCGACGGAAGTATCTTCGGCGGACTCGGGATCGTGCTGCCCACCTCGCGGGCGCACCAGCTCGAACGCAACCTGCCCATCCTGCTCGGCACGGCCGAGCGCATCCAGGCGGGGATCGCGCACCTGCCGAAGGCTGCCCTGCAACCGTCGGCGCGTGCCCGCAAACCGCAGCAGTCCTGAACCGGCCTGAACGGGCGCCTCCCCAACTCCACTTCCGCCCAGTGGGACAAGCCCGGCGCTTCCCAGCTCCGGGAGCATTAGATGGAGCCAGATCCCCGCAGAAGTGGACAGTCCCCGCAGAAGTGGACAGAAGGAGCACTCGTGAACGCTCAGCCCGTGACGG
This sequence comes from Cryobacterium sp. RTC2.1, assembly GCF_035018685.1. Classification (NCBI taxonomy): domain Bacteria; kingdom Bacillati; phylum Actinomycetota; class Actinomycetes; order Micrococcales; family Microbacteriaceae; genus Cryobacterium; species Cryobacterium sp. RTC2.1. The sequence goes on along the minus strand of NZ_JASJXJ010000120.1, from coordinate 9,368 downwards.
CACAGCCCGCCACCACGCACCCGGCCGCAGCCCAGCCGGCCCCCGGCCAGCCCGCAGCAGCCCAGCCCGCAGCAGCCCAGCCCGCAGCAGCCCAGTGCCCGGTCGATCACCGCGCGCTCGCCGCGGCCGCCGGCGGCCACCACGGCTATTCCCCGTTCGACATGAACGACCCGTTCCCTGCATACGCCGAGCTGCGCAACGAGCAGCCCGTCATGTTCGACGAGCGCATCGGCTACTACGTCGTCTCCCGCTACGCGGACGTCAAGGCCGTCTTCGACAACTGGGTCACCTTCAGCAGCGAGAACGCCCAGGCCCCCGTGCGGCCGCGCGGAGCCGCCGCGACGAAGATCATGAACGATGGCGGCTTCACCGCATACTCCGGCCTCTCGGCCCGCGTTCCCCCAGAGCACACCCGGATGCGCACGATCGTGCAGCAGGAGTTCAGCCCACGCCGGTACAAGGCCCTCGAGCCCACCATCCGCGAGAACACCGCGCGGCTCCTCACCCAGATGCTCGCGCATCCGGATGCCCGGGGCGATTTCCTGAAGGACGTCGCCGTCGACATCCCCACGATCACGATCCTCGGCCTGCTCGGCGTCGGGCCGGAAATGGTCCCGACCTACAAGAAATGGTCGGACTCGCGGGCCGCGATGACCTGGGGTGACCTGAGCGACGAGGAGCAGATCCCGCACGCGCACAACCTCGTCGACTACTGGACCGAATGCCGGCGCCTGGTCTCCGCCGCCCACGGGGCCATCAACGCCGGAACTGCCGGAACCGACCTCGTCACCGACCTCGTGCGCGCCCAGCTGGCCGGCGGAGAGATCTCCGACCACGAGATCGCGTCGGTCTGCTACAGCCTGCTCTTCGCTGGCCACGAGACCACGACGACGCTCATCTCCAACACGATCCGGATGCTGCTCAGCAACCCCGGCGAGTGGCAGAAGCTCGTCGAGGACCCCAAGCGGATTCCCGGGGCGATCGACGAGACGTTGCGCTACAGCCCCTCGATCGTCGGCTGGCGGCGCAAGGCCCTCGTCGACACCGAGATCGCCGGCACCCCGATCCCGAAGGGCGCGAACATCCTGCTGCTGATGGGATCGGCCAACCGGGACCCGAGCGTCTTCGAGGAGCCCGAGGTCTTCGACATCGAACGGGCCAACGCCCGCACCCACCTCTCCTTCGGCTTCGGCATCCACTACTGCCTCGGCAACATGCTCGCCAAGCTGCAGGACAAGATCGTCGTCGAAGAGACCATCCGGGCCGTCCCCGGCCTGAGGATCGTCGATTCCGAAGCGATCGTCTTCGGAGAAAACCTGTCGTTCAGGGCGCCGACGTCGGTTCCCGTCACCTGGGAGGCCAACGCCTGATGGAAACCGCAACCCCCGCTGTCACCGCAACACCGGCATCCCACGCCGCCTACATCCAGTTCTTCGACGGCGGGCTTCCGCCGCTGCACGAGCAGCTCGGCGGCAAGTGCGCGTCCCTCGTCGCACTCACCGCGGCCGGGATGCCGGTTCCCCCCGGCTTCGCCATCACGACGGCAGCATACGACGCCTTCATCCGCGAGGCCGGCATCGAGAAGGACATCCACGAGATGCTCGCGAACCTCGATCCCGACGACGTGACCGCCGTCGACCGGGTCTCGGCCCAGCTGCGCCTCGAGATCACCTCGCGGCCGGTGCCCGCCGAGTTGCACGCCACGACCATCGAGGCATACGAGGCACTGCAGTCGCGCTTCGAGTCCCCTGTCCCTGTCGCCGTGCGGTCCTCGGCGACGGCAGAGGACCTGCCGGATGCGAGCTTCGCCGGCCAGCAGGACACCTACCTCTGGCTCCTCGGCGTCAAAGACGTCACCGAGCACATCCGCGCGTGCTGGGCCTCGCTCTACACCTCCCGCGCCATCATCTACCGGCTGAAGAACAAGATCCCCAACGAAGGCCTCTCGATGGCCGTCGCGGTGCAGAAGATGGTGAACGCCCGGGTCGCCGGCGTCGCGATCACCATGGACCCGACCAATGGCGACCGCTCCAAGATCGTGATGGAGGCCTCGTACGGGCTCGGCGAGCTCGTCGTCTCCGGGCAGGTGACGCCGGACAACATCACCGTCGACAAGGTCATGCTCATGGTCGTGAAGCACTCGATCGGCGACAAGCACGCCGAACTCGTGCCCGACCCCGCGAGCAAGTCCCTCGTCGAACGCGAGGTCCCTGCCGACCGCCGCGGGCGCCTCTGCATCAGCGACACGGAGATCACCGCGATCGCCGCGATCGCCAAGCGCGCCGAGAAGCACTTCAAGTGCCCCCAGGACATCGAATGGGCCCTCGACCGCGACCTGCCGGACGGGGAGAACCTCTTGTTGCTGCAGTCCCGACCCGAGACGGTGTTCTCCTCGACGGCGTCGGGTTCGATTCCGACGCAGTCCGCCGGGTTCGGCATCGAGAGCATCACCCGCTCGCTGATGACGCAGGCCGGCAAGGCCTGATCTCCCGCGCATCCGCTGCGCCTCATCTTCCCCGCTCGTCCCCTCCACCCGCGTTTACCCACACAGAACGGTTGAACCATGACAGAGAAGTCATTCCCCAGCCCGTACGACCAGAAGCCCGCGGCCGCCGCAGAGGGCTGGAAGGACCTCTACGCCTACAACCTGGTCTTCCAGGAGAACCGGCGTGAGGTCGAAGAGGCCAAGTTCTGGTTCTGCGACAGCCAGCACTGGCCGACGGTGACCAAGCCCTTCGAGACCATCGGCTTCGAGTTCGCCGTCTCCTGCCTCGGCCAGTACAACTCCCGCCACCTGCTGATCCCGCCGGCCAACGGCATCGAGTTCCGCATCCACAACGGCTACGTGTTCATGTCGCCCGTCGGTGTTCCCGAGACCGAGATCGCCGCCCGCGTTCCCGAGTTCATGGCCCGCGCCGGCCACTACTTCCAGAACTGGGACGGCCTGCTCGAAAAATGGCAGGGCAAGATCCGCGGCACGATCGACGAGCTCAACGCCCTGTCCTTCGAGGCGCTGCCGAACGCGGTCCCGCTCGAGGACGTCACGAGCGGCAAGGGTCTCGGCCCGAACGACGAGCTCCTCGGCAACTTCGACAAGCTCGTGTCCCTCACCTACCGGGCCTGGCAGTACCACTTCGAGTTCCTCAACCTCGGCTACGTGGCCTACCTCGACTTCTTCAGCTTCTGCAAGGAGGTCTTCCCCGGCATCCCGGACCAGGCCGTCGCGAAGATGGTGCAGGGCGTCGACATGGAGCTCTTCCGACCGGATGACGAGCTCAAGAAGCTCGCCAAGCTCGCCGTCGAACTCGGCGTCGACGGTCACTTCGGCAACACCGAGAACCCGGAGGAAACCCTCGCCGCGATCGGCGCGGCCGCGGGCGGAGCGGAGTGGCTCGCGGCCTGGACCGAGGCACAGGATCCCTGGTTCAACTTCACCGTCGGCAACGGCTTCTACGCCCACGACAAGTACTGGATGGACCACCTCGAGCTGCCGCTCGGCTACATCGCCGACTACATCGTTCGCGTGCAGAACGGTGTCGGCATCGACCGTCCCGTCGCAGAGCTCGTCGCCGAGCGCGACCGCATCACCGAGGAATACTCCGAACTGCTCAGCCCAGAACAGCTCGCCGCGTTCCAGGGCAAGCTCGGTCTCGCGCGGCAGGTCTACCCCTACGTGGAGAACCACAACTTCTACATCGAGCACTGGACCATGGGCGTCTTCTGGCGGAAGGCCCGCCAGCTCTCGAAGATGCTCTCCGAGGCCGGGTTCTGGCCGGAGGCGAACGGAATGTTCTACCTCCGCCGCGACGAGGTGCGCGAGACGCTCTTCGACTACGTCACCGGCTGGGCCGTCGGCGCCCCCGCGATCGGCCCGGACTACTGGCCGGCCGAGGTCGCCCGGCGCAAGGTCATCGTCGACGCGCTCTCCGAGGAGCGCCCGCAGCCGGCGCTCAACACGCCGCCCGTTGTGATCACCGAGCCCTTCACCCTGATGCTCTGGGGCATCACGAGCGACCAGATCAAGAACTGGCTCGGCGACTCCGACGCGCCGGAGGGCGAGTTCCGCGGAATGGCCGCCTCGAGCGGCGTCGCGGAGGGTCCGGCCCGGGTCATCAGCAGTTCCGACCAGCTCTCCGAGGTGCAGGAGGGCGACATCCTGGTCGCTCCCGTCACGGCGCCGTCGTGGGGCCCGATCTTCGGGAAGATCCGCGCGACCGTCACCGACATCGGCGGCATGATGAGCCACGCGGCCATCGTCTGCCGTGAGTACGGGATGCCGGCGGTCACCGGAACCGGAACCGCTTCCGCCCAGATCAGGACGGGACAGTGGCTGCGGGTCGACGGCAACAACGGGACCGTGACGATCGTCGAAGATCACGGCGCCGAGCAGGACGTTGCCGGCCTGGCCCACGAGCACGACCTCGCCCTGGCCCCTGCCGCGGCCGCCCAGCTCGACGCCGTCCTCGCCGAGAGCAGCCATGCCTGAGCGCGGCGCGGCCGGGGTCTCGCAGAGGACGGTGCTGATCACCGGCGCCGCCGGCGGCCTGGGCCGTGCCTTCGCCCTGGGCTTCGCGGCCCAGGGCGACCGGGTGGTCGTCGCCGACGTCAACCTCGAGGGCGCGCGGGAGACCGTCGTTCTCGTGGAAGAGGCCGGCGGAACCGCCCTCGCCCTCCCGGTCGACGTCACCGACCTCGCCTCGGTCACCCGGCTGGCCGCGGATGCCGCCGGCTGGGTCCCCGAGGCCCGGCCCGGCGCATCCGCCCCCGGTACGGTGCCCCCGGCCCAGGCCGGCGTGATCGACGTCGTCATCAACAACGCCGCGATCTACGCGACCGTGACCCGTGCCCCCTTCACCGACCTCGACCCCGACGAGTGGGACCGGGTGATGGCCGTCAACCTCAAGGGGCCGTGGCTCGTCACCCGGGCCTGCACGCCCTACCTGCCGGACGGCGGAAAGGTGATCAACCTCTCCTCCGCCACGGTGATGAGCGGATCGGCCCAGTGGGCCCACTACGTGGCCTCGAAGGGCGGCGTCATCGCGCTGACCCGGGTGCTCGCCAAGGAACTCGGTGACCGCAACGTGACCGTCAACGCGATCGCTCCCGGCTTCACCCTGACCGAGGCCAGCTACGGGCTCATCGCGGGCGCCGAGAGCTACGGCGTCGACCGCGGCTCGCTCAAGCGGGCCTGCGAACCGGAGGACATCGTCGGGGCGGCCCTGTTCCTCGCCGCACCCGGCAGCGACTACATCACCGGCCAGACCCTCGTGGTCGACGGCGGCCGGCAGTTCCTCTGACCCACCCGTAACCCAGAGAACCGAACCAGGAGACCGAGAAATGCCAACCGTGAGCTACGTCGCCTTCGACGGCACAGAGACCATCGTCACCGGATTCGCGGGCGATTCCGTGATGGAGACCGCGGTGCGCAACGGCGTTCCCGGGATCGTCGCCGAGTGCGGCGGCAGCCTGTCCTGCGCCACCTGCCACGTCTTCCTGTGCGCAGAGAGCGCGGGGCTGTTCCCGCCGAAGCTCGACCTCGAGGACGACATGCTCGACGGAACGGCCGTCGACCGGGAGGACAATTCCCGGCTCTCCTGCCAGCTGAAACTGACCGACGACGTGTCCGTGCACGTGCAGACCCCCGAAACGCAGGTGTGACCGGCATGGGCGACACGACCGCAGCACCCCGGCTGGGCACCCTCATCATCGGCAACTGCCAGGCCGGGGTGCAACTCGCCTCGACACTGCGCGAACTCGGCGACACCGACCCGATCACCCTCGTCGGCGAGGAGCCGCACGCCCCGTACCAGCGGCCGCCGCTCTCCAAGGCGTTCCTCAAGGGCGAGGCGACCGCTGACTCCCTGGCCTTCCGCACCCACGATTTCTACCGCGAGCATTCCATCGACCTCGTGCCGCGGGAGCGGATCTTCCGCATCGTCCGGAACGCGGACGGCGGCGTCGCGACGGCGGAGTCCGGGCGCACCTTCGCATTCGCCCGGCTCGCTCTCACCACCGGAGCCGCACCGCGCACGATCCCGTTCGAGGGCTCCGAGCTCGAGGGCGTCAGCTACCTGCGGACCGCGACGGAGGCGACCGTGCTCGAGCAGCAACTGCGTGAGGCGCGGAACGTCGTGGTCGTCGGCGGCGGCTTCATCGGCCTCGAGGTCGCAGCGGGGGCCAGGGCCGCCGGTAAGAACGTCACTGTGCTCGAGGCGGCTCCCCGCCTCGTCGGGAGGGCGGTCTCCGAGCAGACCAGCGAGTTCTACCTGCAGGCGCACCGGCGCCGCGGCGTCCGCGTGGTGCTGAACGCGCAGGTCGTGCGGTTCGTCGGCGAGCACGACCGGGTCACCGGCGTCGAGCTCGGTCCGCGTGACGGCGACGGCTCAGGCGAGATCGTGGCGGCGGATGTCGTGCTGATCGGCGTCGGGGTCGTCCCGCGCACCGAGCTCGCCGTGCAGCTGGGCCTCGAGGTCGACAACGGGATCGTGGTGGACGCAAGGGCCCTCGCCTCCGACGGACTCACCGTGGCCGCCGGGGACTGCGCGAACATGCCGAACCCGTCGATCGGGGACTTCGGTGTCGGCCGCATCCGCCTCGAAAGCGTGCAGAACGCGGTCGAGCAGGCCAAGGTGGCCGCGGCCACCCTGCTCGGACTCCCGGCAGAGCACCGCACGGTGCCGTGGTTCTGGTCGGACCAGGCCGACCTCAAACTGCAGATCGCCGGGCTGAGCGGCGGGCACGACCGGGTCGTTCTGCGCGGCGAGCCGGACTCCGAGAAGTTCTCGGTGCTCTACTACCGGGGTGGCCGGCTCATCGCCGCTGACTGCATCAACAGCCCGCTCGACTTCATGGCCGTGAAGAACGCCCTCCACAAGGGCCTCTCTGTGCCGGCGGATGTTGCGACCGACACCACCGTTCCGCTCAAGAAACTCTTCGCGGCCGTCGAGACGGCGGATGCCGGGCGTGCGGTGCCTGCGCCGGCCGCCGTTGATCTCGCTCCTCCTGCAGTCCCCGTTCCCGCCGGCAGTCCGGCCGCTTAGCCCCAGCCTCCGCGCTCCGGCGCCCCAACCTCGAAGTGAGAACGCCATGACACTGCAGACCGACCAGTCCATCGACACCTCGCCCATCGCCGTCGCCGCGGTCGGCCCGAGCGACCTCGACCCGCTCTGGCGCGCCGTCGAGACCGAGATGCGCACGCGCAGCAACGACATCCACGTGCCGATCTCCTTCGCTTTCGCCGAGCGGCTCTGCGAGGCCTACCCGGAGGCCGACGCCCTCGTCGTGCGGGTGGCCATCCTGCTGCACGACAGCGGCTGGGCCAGGGTGGACGAGACCAAGATCATCTCGGAGGGCTTCGGCGCGAACTGGCGCCAGGCCCAGATCCGCTACGAGCACGAGCTCAAGGGCTGCATGATCGCCAGGGAGGTGCTGCCGGGCCTCGGCTACGACGAGGCCTTCATCACCCGGGTCACCGACATCATCGACGGCCATGACACCCGCGTCGAGTCGTACTCGATCGAGGACTCGCTCGTGCGCGACGCTGACCGGCTCTGGCGCTTCACCCCGGCCGGCATCGCCCTCGCCTCGAGCTGGTTCGGCCAGACGCCGTCGTTCTACTGCCGGCGCCTGCGGGCCGAGATCCTGCCGGAGCTCATCACCGCTGCCGGCCTCGAGATGGCGACGATCGAACTCGACAGGGCAGAGGCGCTGCTGAAGATCGCGGTGCTCTGATGACGGGGCAGTCGATCGACGCGGCACCGACAGCGGCGGCCACGGCCACGGCTGCGGCCGGCCAGCCCGTCCAGCCCACGAGGTTCCCGGCCACGCTGCCCTATCGGCACACCGACGACCTCTTCATCGACGGCGCCTGGCGTGCGGCGAGCGGAACCGGTCGGACCACGGTGACCAACCCCGCGACGGAAGCGGAGTGGGGCAGTGTGCCGGTGGCATCCGCCGCCGACGTCGACCTCGCCGTCGCGGCCGCCCGCCGCGCGTTCGCGCGTGCCGGCGCCGGCGCTGACGGGTGGCGCGGGCTGGCCTCCTCGGTGCGCGCCGGGTACCTGGAACGCCTGGCCGGCGAGATCGAGAAGCGGGCGGCGGCGATCTCGCACACCAACACGTGGGAGAACGGCTCCCCGGTCGCCGAGACCGGGCGCGCGGCCTCGAATGCCGCAGCGATCTTCCGTTACTTCGCCGGACTGGCCGGGTACCTGGAGACCGCAGACGTGCGCCCGTTCCCCGACGGATCCGCCGAAACCGTCGTGCGGCAGGACCCGGTCGGCGTCTGCGCGCTCATCGCGCCGTGGAACTTCCCGATCAACCTCGTCGTGGCGAAGCTCGCGCCCGCGCTCATGGCCGGGTGCACCGTCGTGATCAAGCCGGCATCGCCGACGCCGCTCTCGATCCGCTTCCTCGCGGATGCCGCGGCAGCGGCAGGCCTTCCCGCGGGCGTCGTGAACATCGTCACGGGGGACAGCGCCGTCGGCGACGCCCTCGTGCGGCACCCCGGAGTCGACAAAGTCGCCTTCACCGGCTCGACCCCGGTCGGCCGAAGAATCGCCGCGGCGTGCGGCGAGCTGCTGAGGCCGGTCACCCTCGAGCTCGGCGGCAAGTCGTCCGCGCTCGTTCTGCCGGACGTCGACCTCACGGCGATGCAGCAGGTGCTGATCCGCAGCTGCATGCGCAACACCGGGCAGACCTGTTACATCTCCACGCGTATCCTCGCGCCGGCCGGGCGCTACGACGAACTCGTCGACATGGTCACGGCGACGATCCAGGCCGCGCGGCAGGGCGACCCGATGGACCCGGACACCGTCTTCGGACCCGCCGCGACACGGGCGCAGCGCGACACGGTGCGCGGGTACATCCGCTCCGGCATCGCAGAGGGCGCCAGGGCGACCACGGGCGGTGACGTGCCGAGCGGCTTCGACCGCGGCTTCTTCGTGAAGCCGACCGTGTTCGCCGACGTGACGCCGGGGATACGGATCGCGCGCGAGGAGATCTTCGGGCCGGTCCTGTCGATCCTGCGCTACGACACGCTCGACGAGGCGATCGGTATCGCGAACAACACCGCGTTCGGCCTCGGCGGCACGGTGTTCTCAGCGGATGCCGACGCCGCGTTCGATGCGGCCGCCCGGATGGACACCGGTTCCGTCGGCCTCGGCTTCTTCGCCTCCAACCACAACGCGCCCTTCGCCGGGCGGCACGATTCCGGCCTCGGCGCCGAGTTCGGACGCGAGGGCCTGCACGCCTACCTGCGCCCGCAGTCCGTGCACCGCCGCATCCGCTAGCCGGGACTCTCCGGCACCGCCTGGCGCGCCACGTGCGCCGGTGCGCGCCCGGTGTGCCTGGCGCGCGGGGGCGCACAG
>NZ_JASJXJ010000119.1:0-12649 GCF_035018685.1 Cryobacterium sp. RTC2.1 | reverse complement strand
TCAGCGCCGATGGTACTGCAGGGGGGACCCTGTGGGAGAGTAGGACACCGCCGGACTTAACTTAGCAACACCAGAAAAGCCACCCCACGGGGTGGCTTTTCTGCTTTAACCCACATGCATCAGCCAGCCTCGCAGCCCTGCACTGGCCCCGCGCGACACCAGCGCCGCTACGCCCCAGGACACGCCGGGCGCGTAACGGCGCAACCGGCGCGCCACCCGCGGAGGTCAACGGGGGCGGTCAGCGGGAGCGGTCAGCGGGAGCTCAGGGGTCAGCGGGCGGGGACGGCGTCGAGGGCGTCCAGGTCGTTGTCGAGGTCGTCTGTTGCCGTCAGGACCTCGCCGTTGAGTACCTGGAGCGACCAGTCGGTGTCGTCCAGGCTGGCGACGTTCAGGGCCGCGTTGGTGATGGTGCCGACGAACTCGCCGAGGGCCTTCATCAGGGTCAGGCGGATCAGCGTGCCGTGGGAGACGACGATGATCCGGGCCCCGGGGTGCGCCACGGCGAGCTCACGCAAGGCCTCGAGGCCGCGCGCGGCGACATCCGCTTCGGACTCCGCGCCGATGAAGCCGCCGTTGCCGGTCGGACCGCCATCGATGCGCAGGGCGTCGAGCTCAGGGCCGGCGCTCAGGCCCTCTGCGGGACCGTAGTTGCGTTCCACGATCTCGGGGATGCGGCGGGTCACCGTGAGGCCGAGGCCGTCCGCAATGAGGTCGGCGGTTTCCGCGGCCCGGGACAGGGTCGAGGAAACAATGAAGTCCCAGTCGTAGTCCGCCAGGTGGCCGACCGCCTCGGCGGCCTGCGCGCGCCCGGTGTCGTTCAGCGGGATGTCCGACAGACCCTGGATCCGCATGGCGGCATTCCAGTCGGTCTGGCCGTGGCGGATAAGGGCGAAGGTCGTTGGTGAAGTCACTACTCCATTGTCCCCCGGCCGGGGACCCAACCGGGAATCGCCAAGGCGGCCCGGACCCTGCCCGAACGCCTGCGACGCACGGCAAGGCTACGCCCGGCTCTGGGCGGGTGGAGACTGCGCGGGTTGACGCCGGGTCAGGCGGCGACGCTACGCGAGTTGCTCGCGGCCAGGCGGCGGGAGAGCAGTGCGGGCGAGGTGACGGGAGCCACGACCATGCGCCACAGCGTGACGAGAGACCAGCCGAACATCACGATCAGGAGGCCGTTGCGCGCCGTCAGCAGCACGAGCGCCGACAGGTCGCCGTTGACGAGGGGCATGTAGAACACCGGGAAGATCAGCGTGGTCAGAACGCCGATGGCGACCATCATGTACGCCGGCGCGCGCCAGGCGTGCCAGCTGTGGCTGACTCCGACGATGACGACGGGCGCGAGCCACAGCATGTACTGAGGGGACCCGACCTTGTTGAAGATGATGAAGGCGCCGACGAGCGCGAGCGACCCGACGAGCAGGAGCTGCGAGACGTCGTGGTGACGGCGCAACGCGACCAGCATGAGCGTGACGATCGCCCCCATGGCGATGAACATCAGCGGATTCATCAGGGAGGCGACGAGCGTTGTGCCGGGTCCGCTGACCTCGCGGGTGGCGATCGCGTAGTTCTGGTAGATGAACGTGTTCGGGTGGCCGAGGGCGGCGAGCCAGACCCAGGGGGTCGTGATCGGCGCTTCGAGCTGCATAGCCCGGTCGGACTGCATCGTGACGAAGCCGGTGATGTACTTGAGTCCGCCGAGAGCGAAGACAGTGCCGACGACGCCGGCCGTGACCGCGATGCCCGTGAGGATCACCGTGATGCGACGCCGGGACGCGACAACGACGGCGACAACGACGGCCGCCGGCCAGACCTTCACCCAGGTGGCGATGGTGAGCAGTGCTGTGGCCACGATCGGGCGACGGGCGAGCAGGACGAGACCCATGATCACGAGCGGGGCGGTGAGGCCCTCGAGCCGGAGCAGGCCGACGGGGCTCAGGACGAAGCTGATCACGAGGAAGAACCAGGCGGAACGGTAGCCGCTGATCTTGCGGCCGGCATCCGTGAGCACCATGACGGCCAGGGCGTTCAGCGCGGCCGTCATCAGGAACCACATCAGCTGGTACAACAGCGGACCGCCGAGGCCGGCGAACACGATCGGGAACAGGGCGCCGATCGGGTAGACCCACTCGACGTTGATGCCCATCCAGACGTGGTGCACGAGGCCCTGCTGGGCCCACGTGCGGTAGAGGGGCAGGTCGCCGAGGACATTGCCGGTCAGGATCGCGGGGAGGAGGGCCAGGAGGAACACGACGTGGATGGCGATGAAGCCGATCACGAGGGTGCGGGGGGTTTCCAGCCACAGGCGGCGGGCGGGCGTGAGAACGCGTCGGACCCGGTGGTCGACCTGGTCAAGAATGTAGGACATTTCACTCACCTCTGCAGACGGCCAAAAGCCCGGGAGGGCAGACTTCATCCAAATTATAGGTTTGTGCGCTGGGTTGCAAGACAGTTCTGCCCGGTTACCGGCCCTTCCTGCTGAGAGAGCTCACAGCCTGATGGCGGTCAGGCGAGCAGTTCGCGGATGTCCGCGGCCGTGAGCGCGGTTCCCCTGGCGCCGTCGGCGGAGAGCACGCTGTCGAAGAGGCGTGCCTTGGTGGCCTTGAGCGCCATGACCTTCTCCTCGATCGTGTTCTTCGCGACGAGCCGGTAGACGAACACATTCTTGGTCTGGCCGATCCGGTGCATCCGGTCGACGGCCTGCGCCTCGGTCGCGGGGTTCCACCAGGGGTCGAGCAGGATGGCGTAGTCGGCCTCGGTCAGGTTGAGCCCGAAGCCTCCGGCCTTGAGGCTGATCAGGAACACCGAATTGGTACCGGTCTTGAACTCGTCGATCACCGCAGCCCGGTTGCGGGTCTTGCCGTCGAGGTAGGAGTATCTGATACCGGCGGCTTCGAGCCGGTTGCGGGCCCGGCCGAGGTACTGGGTGAACTGGCTGAAAATGAGGGTGCGGTGCCCGCCGGCGACGATGTCTTCGAGCAGTTCGAGGAGCGCGTCGAGCTTGGTGGAGGGGATCCCGTCGTACTTGGCGTCGTAGAGGCCCGCGTCGAGGCTGAGCTGGCGGAGCATCGTGAGGGATCGGAAGATCTCGAAACGGTTCGCGTTCAGGTTCTCGATCAGGCCGAGCACCTTCTGCCGTTCCCGGGCCAGGTGGGTGTCGTAGACGGCCCGGTGCCGGGGGTTCAGGGTGAGCTCGAGCACCTGCTCCTGCTTGCTCGGCAGGTCACCGGCGACCTCCTCCTTGGTGCGGCGCAGCATGAACGGGCGGATGCGGCGGCGCAGCTGGGCGAGCCGTTCGTCGTTCGCATCCCGTTCGATGGGCTTCTGGTAGTAGTCCGCGAAGCGGGTGGGGCTCGGGAACAGGCCGGGCGCAGTGATCGACAGCAGCGACCAGAACTCCATCAGATTGTTCTCGAGCGGGGTGCCGGTGATCGCGAGCTTGAACGGTGTGTCGAGGCGCCGGGCGCATTGGTAGGCCCTGGATGCGCGGTTCTTCACGAACTGGGCCTCGTCGAGCAGGAGACCGGCCCACGGCACCGCGTTGTACTCGTCGAAGTCGAGGCGGAACAGCGTGTACGAGGTGATCACGACATCCGCTTCGGCATGGAGGGCTGCGATGCCCGTCGCCCGTTTGCGCGAGGTCTCCGTGACGGATGCGACGCGCAGGCCCGGCGCGAATCTCGCGCACTCCGCAGCCCAGTTCGAGACGACGCTCGTGGGAGCGACGACGAGGAACGGGTGCGCGGGTGCGTCGCTGTCGCGTGCGGCCACCGCGCGGCTGATCAGGGCGATCGCCTGCAGGGTCTTACCGAGCCCCATGTCGTCGGCCAGGATCCCGCCGAGCCGGTGGTCGTGAAGGAAGCCGAGCCATTCGAAGCCGGACTGCTGGTAACTGCGGAGTGTCGCGTGCACGCCGTCCGGCAGCGGGAGCGTCGGTACCCGTTCCACGTCGGTGAGCCCGGCGACGATGTCGCGCCAGCCGGCGGCCTGGCTTGTCACGACGCCGAGTTCCTGCAGTTCCTCCCAGAGGTCGGCCTGGAAGGGGCTGATGCCGAGGGAGGTCGCGGATGGTTCCTGCAGGCTGCGGGCTTCCTCGATCAGGCGGCGCAGGGTGTGCAGTTCGGGCCGGTCGAGGCTGAAGTACGTGCCGCTCGGGAGGATGAGGATGTCCTGGCCGGTCGCGAGGGCCCGGAACAGCACGTCGAAGGGCACGTCCTCTCCGTCGATCGAGACGGACACCGCGAGATTGAACCAGTCCCGGTCGTCGAGGCGCTCGCTCGTGCCGACGCTGATCACCGGGGCGGTGTCCGCCGCCCGGTAGTCGACCACGACGCCGCTCTGCACGACGACGACGTCGGGGAGTACTTCGAGCCGCGGCACGACCCCCTCGAGGAAGTCGATCATGCCGGCGCCGGTGAGTTCGGAGTGCCCGGACAGCCGGGGCACCCCGCCGCGCCGCGGGGCGAGCTCGGTGAGGGGTGCGAGCAGTTCGTCGACGGAGCGGAGGATCCGTGCCTCGGCGGCGGAGTCCCGGTAGCGGTGCTCTCCCGGAGCCGGCCGCAGTTCGAGGTCGTATTCCCCTGCTGGGGTTTCGGTGCTGGTGCTGGTGCCGGTGCTGGTGGCGGCCGGGCCCGCCTGGTAGCGCCACGCCCAGTTCAGAGCGATGCGCGCATCCGCCTGGTGGCTGATCGTGAGCGTGAGCTCGGGGCGCGGGCTTTCGGGCAGCTCGAACGAGTCGTCGCGGCTCGTGACGCGCGCACGGTCGCGGAGGTACGGGTAGAACTCGGCGAGGAAGTCGGGCTCGTCGGCGGTGGGCACGTCGATGGACTGGCCGGTGGCGGCGAGGTTCCGCAGCTCCCTGCTGACCTCGACAGCGAGCGGCGCGAGGGTGAGCCTGCCTCCGGTCGGGTCCCCGGCCGGGGCATCCTGCCAGGTGTAGATGCCGTGCGCCGGGTCGCCCGTGAAACCGAACCGGCCGCCGGGCAGCCGGTGCTCGTCGAGTACGACGGTGGGGGTGAGCGCGAGGCCGCCGGGTGTGCGGCGGATGTCGAGCTCGAGTGATGCGGGACGATCGGCGATGCGCACGGGATCCTGGGCGCCCGAGGTGGAGATGAGCGGGATGCCGGCGGCCGTCGCCTCCTCGAGCAGGCCCCAGAGCGCCCGGTCCGGGAAGTCGTCGAGCTGGATCCACTGCGTCGCCGAGCCGTAGTACGGGCGTCCGGCGAGGTGCAGGGCGTAGAGCGCGGAGAGCACCCGCCGTTGGGCGCGCTGGGCGGTGCCTGCGGTCTGGGCGATGTTGTCCCAGGTCAGGGCGCCGCGGATCCAGCGGCCCTGCTTGCCGAGCAGCATCGGCCGGGCGGCGAGGTGCCGTCCACCGGACTGGAACCGGGAGTTGACCGGGGCGAGCACCTGGAACTGCAACGCGAGTTCCGTCCCTGTCCGCGCGGCCGTCTCTCCGGGTGTGGGCAGGCCGCCGAGCGCGCTGCGCCAGCGCGGGACGGTCGGGGCGGGCGCTGCGGATGCTGCTGCGGGGGACTGGACTGCATACAGGGCCGGCGGCGCGGACCGCCTGCGGAAGCGGTCGACGTCGGCCTCGTCGGCCTCGATCGAGCCCGGATTCCCGCCGTTCCGGCTCGTGACGAGCAAGGCGGCGACATGCTTGCAGTTGCTCCGCATCGGGCAGGTGCAGAGCCCGGTCGCGCGCACCGCGACACCGGCGGGATTCAGGATGAACGAGATGGTCACCGTGTACGGCGTGCGTCCAGTGCCCCGGACCTTTCCGATGAGCCTGGTGCCCGAGTCGTCCCAGACTTCGGACAGGACGTGGCCGTTGCGCGCATAACGTTCACCGCGCGAAAAGGCCTGGCTTCCGACGAGGAGGGCGATCTCGTGTGAGCTGAGAGAGTGAGCCATAAGGGGGAAGAGGGTTCCTTAGAAGGTCGAACCCCATTCTCCCACGGTGTGGCCGGCAGCGGAGGCGGCGGCGGCCTCCGCTGCCGCTCAGCGGGCGAGGCGGGCGGCGGCGCCGGTGGGGACGACGACGAGCGGCACCGGAAGGGCGTTGAGCATCCGGTGGGCGGTGATGCCGAGGAAGATCGTGGTCGGCTGGGCGAGGCGGCTCGAACCGACGAAGGCGACTTCGTCCGTTCGCCACTCGATGGCCTCCACCGCGGACTCCACGTTCTCGCCGACGGCGACCTCGGTCGTGATGGCGCCCGGAGCAGACGATCGCGTCGAGTAATACTCGAGCACCGATTCGAGATGCGCCGTGCTCTCCGCGGTCCGGGCCGCCTCGACAGCGGGCGTCGACTCGCCGTGCTGGGCGCGCCGGGAGTCGACCTCGACGAGGGTGAGGAAGCGCACGTCAACGCTGAGGCCCTCCGTGAACGCCAGCAACGAATCGAGGAGAGTCGACCAGCCGGGCCGGGTTCCGATCGCGCAGGTGATCCGGGAGATCTGCGCCGGGGCGAGGTACCCGTGCGGCGCGAGGGCGACGGGTACGGGCGAGGCGTGCAGGAGGGCGTTTGCGACACTGCCGATCGTGTAGCGACCGCGGATGCCGTGGCGTGAGGCTCCGACGACGATCCGGTCGGAGTCGAATTCCGTGACGGCCCTCAGCAGCCCGTCGGAGGTCGCATCCGCCCAGATCAGGTGCGTCGTGGCCACGACGTCGGCCGGCACTCTCGCCGCGGCGCCGGCGAGCCACTCGAGGCCCTGCTGTTCGAGGAGTGCCTCGAAGTCGGAGCCGGAGGCGCGCAGCCGGGAGGGCGCGATAGTGGAGTGCGGCAGCACGAGGCACAGCCGCAGCTCGGCTCCGGTCAGCCGGGCGAGGGCGACCCCGAGTTCGATGGCATCATTGCCGCGATCGGTCGCTTCGTAGGCGACGACGTAGTTCGCTGTCCTGGTCACGCTGGATCTCCCTGGGTTCTCGGTGAAATGTCGGTGGGGCTGGTCTGTGCGCTTCGTGGCCGGTGCTGCTCGGTGCTGCTCAGTGCTGGTCAGTGCTGGTCAGTGCTGGTCGTGATGCTCATGTCCGTGCGCGTGTCCTGCGGCACCCGGCTGCACGTCGAGGGAGGGGTTGCGGTCGAAGAAGCCGACCGGCTTGAGCCAGAATGACACGGTGTCGGCCGGCATGACGGGCCACTCCTCCGGGCGGGTGATGTGGTGGATGCCGAAGACGTACCAGAGCACGATGTCGGTGTTCCGCACCGGCCGCCCGGCGCGGGTCCACTCGGGCAGGCCGTGGTCGACCGCGCTCTGGTTGACGAACTCGCCGCAGGGCCAGCGCTGCGTCTCGTCTCCGGGGGTGACCCACACCGTGTGCCCGATCACCTGGGCGCGCTGGAACACCGGCGAGGAGGGGTCGAAGAACGAGGGAATTGCGCCGCCCGGAACGAGCTTGTACGACACCGGGGTGCCGAGCCCGTTCAACGTCGCCTCGTTCACGACCTTCCAGCTGCGTTGGGTCGCCCAGTCGTAGTCGTCGAAGCCCTCGGTCTCGATGGGCGTGCTCCGCTGGGTGAGGGCGAGGCCGAGCGGATTCGCTTCGTCGATCGGCTCGACGCGCGTCTCGGAGCGGAACACCGTGTTCTCGGTCCCGTCGATGTCGAGGTCCATCCGGGCGACGATGAAGTGCTGGTGGAAGGGGGCGTATGTGCGGGTGTCCACAAGGGTGCCGTTCGGATGCGGGTGGCCCGCGTCGAGGCTCGTGACGACCATGATCCCGGTCGCGCGCACCTCGCACTCCATATTGCCGTCCTGGTAGAAGCGCCAGTAGACGAGGTATTCGTAGTTCGCGACGGTGACGTGGAAGGAGACGACGAGGCGACGCATCCGCCGTACCTCCGATCCGCCATCGTGGTCGACGTGCTTCCAGAGCACGGCGTTGTCCTCTTCGTGGATGCAGATGGCGTTGGGAATCGAGTACGGTTCGCCGGCGCTGTTGTGCAGCACGGCGTCGAGGTAGCGGATCTCGCCGAGGCAATCGCAGCCCAGTTCGAGTGAGGTCGTCATGAAGCCCAGGCCCCACTCGCCGATATCGAAAGCCGTGCGACGGAAATGATCGACGCTCGGATCCCGGTAGGGCACGACCATTTCGGCGAAGGAGAGCCGGTTGGCGATCGGGCGGACGCGCTCGCCGTCCCGGTAGCTCACTTCGTGCAGCGTCATGCCCTCCCGGTAGTTGAAGCCGACCCGGAGCGACCAGTTCTGCCACTCGACCCGGTGGCCGGTGACGGTGAAGCTCGGCCCCTCTGCCTGCACGATGTCGAGCGGCCTCAGCGGAGGCCGCCGGCTCAGGTCGCGGATGCGAGGAGGGATGAGATGCGGCACGTATTCGCCCATCACGGCCGGGCGGTCGACCGCGAACGAGTCCTCGACGTCGAGGAGTTCCATCGTGTTGACGTCGATCACGAAGTGCAGTCCGCTCACCGGTCCGGCATAGGGGTTGGCGCCCGCCTCCGCGCGCACCCAGACGTCGGACCAGCCGATCCTCCTGCCCCGGAATCGCTCAGGGATGACGGCGTCACCGTAGGTCCAGGTGTCGATGAAGACGTTGTCGAGATCGGTGATGTCCCGGCGGGCGAGGGCGGCGACGACGTCCGGGTGCGCGCGGAGAGCCGCATCCGCTTCGTCCCACTCGTCGACCGTGAAGTTGGCCTGCACGCCCGGCACCGTGGTCCAGTCGAGCAGGGCGTCTGCGCTGAGGGAGACGAGCGCCACCCAGGTGCTGTTCTCGGCCCGGTTCAGCACGACGAGCCGGGCGAGGCGCTCGGGCACCGCACCGGCACGATCGAAGGCGGACCTGGCGTGCCGGCCCGGCTCGACGAGTTCGATCGAGGCGAAGCGCCAGCCCGGTCCGACACCGCGCTCGCGGCCGACGATGGCTGCGGCCGCGGTGAACTCGTCGGCCGTCAGCGGGTCGAGGGGATGGAAGGTCATCGGGGCTCCTCATCATCGAAGGCGTGTCTCGGCGGCGCTGTCGCCTGCCGCCGTTTGCGGTCATTATGGCACCGGTACCGCCGGACGCGAGTGCTGGCGCCGAGCGTCGCCAGCCTCTAAACTTGAGTCGACGCGACTCAGCTTTGTTTGTCGGCGGGCTGTCGCACGAGAGAGAGGAACTTCCCATGCAAGCAGGCCAGCAGCCGCCCCAGGAAGAGGCGAAGTCTGCGCTCGAGAAGTACGGCGTGAACCTCACCGAGATCGCGAAGAGCGGCAAGCTCGACCCCGTGATCGGGCGGGACGCCGAGATTCGCCGCGTGAGCCAGGTGCTCACCCGCCGCACCAAGAACAACCCGGTGCTGATCGGCGAACCCGGTGTCGGGAAGACCGCCGTTGTCGAGGGTCTCGCCCAGCGGATCGTGGCCGGCGACGTGGCCGACTCACTCAAGGGCAAGCAGCTCGTGGCGCTCGACCTCGCCGCCCTCGTGGCCGGGGCGAAGTACCGCGGCGAGTTCGAGGAGCGGCTGAAGGCCGTGCTCAAGGAGATCAACGACGCCGAGGGTCAGATCATCACCTTCGTCGACGAACTGCACACCCTGATGGGTGCGGGCGGCGGGGAGGGCTCTGTCGCGGCATCCAACATGCTCAAGCCGATGCTCGCCCGCGGCGAACTGCGCCTGATCGGAGCGACGACGCTCAACGAATACCGCGAGTTCATCGAGAAGGACGCCGCCCTCGAGCGGCGCTTCCAGCCGGTGCTCGTCGACGAGCCGAGCGTGGAGGACACGGTCGCGATCCTGCGCGGCCTCAAGGAGCGCTACGAGGCGCACCACAAGGTGTCGATCGCGGATGCCGCTCTCGTCGCGGCCGCGTCCCTCTCGAACCGGTACATCACCGCGCGTCAGCTGCCGGACAAGGCCATCGACCTGATCGACGAGGCCGCGAGCCGGTTGCGGATGGAGATCGATTCCGCCCCCGTCGAGATCGACGAGCTGCGCCGCAGCGTCGACCGGCTCAAGCTCGAGGAGCTGGCCCTCAAGAAGGAGAAGGACGACGCCTCCCGCCAGAGGCTCGAGAAGCTGCGGGCCGACCTGCTCGAACGTGAGGACACCCTGAAGGGACTGCAGGCCCGGTGGGACAAGGAACGCGCCTCGCTCAACCGGGTCGGCGAGCTCAAGACCCGACTCGACACCGCGCGGAGTGAATCGGAGCGGGCCCAGCGCGAGGGCAACCTCGAACGCGCCTCCCGGCTGCTCTACGGCGACATCCCCGTGATGGAACGCGAACTCGCCGCCGCCGAGCAGGCAGAGTCCGACGGACCGCGGATGGTCAACGACCAGGTCACCGCGGAGGACATCGCCGCCGTCGTCGCGATGTGGACGGGTATTCCCGTCGGTCGCCTGCTCCAGGGCGAGACCGAGAAGCTGCTCAACCTCGAGGGCGAGCTCGCGCATCGGCTGATCGGCCAGAAGCGCGCCGTGCGCGCGGTCGCAGACGCGGTGCGTCGCAGCCGGGCGGGCATCTCCGACCCCGACCGGCCGACCGGCTCGTTCCTGTTCCTCGGACCGACCGGCGTGGGCAAGACCGAGCTCGCCAAGGCGCTCGCCGAGTTCCTCTTCGACGACGAGAAGGCCATGATCCGCATCGACATGAGCGAGTACGGCGAAAAGTTCTCGGTGTCCCGCCTGGTCGGGGCGCCTCCCGGCTACGTCGGCTACGAGCAGGGCGGGCAGCTCACCGAGGCGGTGCGCCGGCGCCCGTATTCGGTGATCCTGTTCGACGAGGTCGAGAAGGCGCATCCCGAGATCTTCGACGTGCTGCTGCAGGTGCTCGACGACGGGCGCCTCACCGACGGCCAGGGCCGCACCGTCGACTTCCGCAACACCATCCTCGTGCTGACGTCGAACCTCGGCTCGGCGTTCCTGATCGACCCGACGCTCAGCACCGAGCAAAAGGAGGAAGCCGTGCAGCTGCTCGTGCGGCAGACCTTCAAGCCGGAATTCGTGAACCGGCTCGACGACATCGTCGTCTTCCAGTCGCTGTCGATGGAGGACCTCGGCCAGATCGTGGAGCTCATGATCGACCGGCTCGAGAAGCGCCTCGTGGAGCGCCGCCTCGAACTGGCCGTGACGCCGCGGGCGCGCACCTGGCTCTCCGAACGCGGCTACGACCCGATGTACGGCGCCCGCCCACTGCGGCGGCTCATGCAGACCGAGATCGACGACCGGCTCGCGACCGCGATCCTCTCCGGCAAGGTGCGCGACGGTGACACCGTGCTCGTGGACCTCGCGGCCGATGGCGACTCCCTCACGGTCGCGCCTGCGCCCGCTGTGCCCGTGCCGCCGCATCCGCTCGACGAGGCCGACCTCTAGAGCGCAGCCCGTATCATCGCGAGAGCGGGTGAGGCGTCGTTTTCGCACCCTGAAACCGACGATTCACCCGCTTTCGCGGTCAGCGGAACGGGGGCTGGGCGACGGCGTGCCGGCGAGGTCGGGAACTAGGCTCGGAGCATGCGTGCAACTGTGATCTATGGCGAGCGGGACATCCGCCTCGAAGAAGTACCCGACCCGATTCTCTCGACCGGCGGTGACGCGATCGTGCGCGTCGTCGCAGCCTGCGTGTGCGGCTCCGACCTGTGGCCGTACCGCGGCGTGCAGCCGACCAAGGAGCCGCACCGGATCGGCCACGAATTCGTCGGCGTTGTCGAGGAAATCGGCGCAGACGTCACCACGATCAAGGTCGGCGACTTCGTCATCGCGCCGTTCTACGACTGCGACAACACGTGTATCAACTGCCGGAACGGCGTGAGCACCTCCTGCCTGCACGGCGGCTGGTGGGGTGCTGACGACCGGCTCGGCGGCTTCGCCGACGGCGCCCAGGGCGAGCGCGTCCGCGTGCCGCACGCGGACGGTTCCCTCGTCGCGACACCGTCCCAGCCGACGGATGCCCAGATCCCGGGCCTGCTGACCCTCGCAGATGTGATGGGCACCGGGCACCACGCCGCGGTCTCCGCGGGAGTGACCCCGGGCAGCACCGTCGTCGTCGTGGGTGACGGCGCCGTGGGCCTGTGTGCGATCCTCGCCGCGAAGCGCCTCGGGGCCTCACGGATCGTCGCCATGTCCCGGCACGCCTCGCGGCAGGTCGTCGCGCGCGAATTCGGCGCGACTGACATCGTCGAGGAGCGTGGCGCCGAGGGCGTCGCGAAGATCCACGAGATGTTCGACGGCATCGGCGCGGACTTCGTGCTCGAGTGCGTCGGAACCAAGGAATCGATGGAGCAAGCTGTCGCATCGGCCCGACCCGGCGGAATGGTCGGTTACGTGGGCGTGCCCACCGGTGGCCCGATTGCCATGCAGCCCCTCTTCGGCCGCAATGTCGGGATCAACGGCGGTGTCGCATCCGTGCGCGGCTACATCGAGGAACTGCTGCCGGAGGTGCTCTCCGGGGCGATCAACCCGGGCCGTGTCTTCGACCTGGAGCTGCCGCTCGCCGACGTCGCCGAGGCGTACGCCGCGATGGACGAGCGCCGCGCGATCAAGGTCCTCCTCCGCCCCTAACCCGCCCGGAACCCGCCGCTCGCAGCCTTCCTGGCCGCGAGAGTACGAAAAAGGCCCCTTCGCTTCGCGTGAAGGGGCTGTGAAGTCTCGTTCTCAATCTGACAGTTCTGTCTCATGACCTTGCTGACAGTTCTGTCTCGGGACCTGCCTGACAC
>NZ_JASJXJ010000118.1:0-12681 GCF_035018685.1 Cryobacterium sp. RTC2.1 | reverse complement strand
CGGCAAACACCGGTGACGCAAAACACCTCTAGTGAGGGGACTGGGTCAATTGATTCGGATACCGCAAACCGGGCATTTGCGGAAGCTCGTCGGGGCCGAGATTAGGGTTCCGCATCCACGGCAGGTGTACGCGGCCCAACGAGGCCTTTGAGTGAGGTGAGTCTTGCGTGTCAATCTTGATTCCTTCTAGTTGTGGCTTTGGATGTTCTGTGTTGCGGCACTAGTGCTGCAGTCGTCGGCGACGGGTAGACCGTTCGCACGTCGTCATGACGCTTACCGCTTCTGCTTGGTTTCTTGAGCTCGCCTCCGCGATTCAGCCGCGACCTGCCTGGCCCTTGCTGCATCTCGGGCCTTGCGGTCGACTTCGGCGGCGCGTTTCGCTTCTTCGCCGGCTTTCCGGACGATTTCCGCTGCGTTGGTCTGCTTTTCCGCGGCGCGTACAATCGCGGTGTTGACGAGGTGAGGGAGGTTGGGGAGTTGCATGTGGGCTCCTGCGTGTTGTTGTTGTTGTTGTGATCAATCCGCGGGTGCGGCGTTCTAATACGAGAGACGCATGGGGACCGCTCATGGGGTTAAAAGGAGGCCATAGAATCGTGAATCGTGCATCGTGCATCGTGCATCGTGCATCGTGCATCGAGCAGCGATTCATGTGAGGCGCGGACATTGCACTCGTGGGGAGACCAATCGGTCCGTCACCACATTGAATTCTTGGACCCAAGTCCTTGCGAGGCCGCGATGGGACCACAGTCTTTCCGTCAAATCACTTGGGATATCGACAGGCCGAGCGAGAAGCCGAGAGACGGCATCCGAAATGCCGAAGGTCATACGCGGGGCTTACAGCACGTGCCCAATTATCCAAAGGACCCTTCCCGCGCTCAATCGTAAGACAACTGCATGACGGTCCAACGCTCGCTTTTAGGCTCAGGCGGAAGTTCAATGAGGAGCAGTCATGAGACCGTTGTGCATGACGAAATGAAAGTCTGCTGTAGCTTCTGCGGCGAGGAGGATGAGCCGTGCGATTTTCGCCGGCGAGTCAGCGGAAAATAGTGGGATCAGAATGCTGCTACAGAATCGACTTGCTTCCTTGTCGATGTCGCCCGACGGCCAGGGACGTGTGTGGTTCCAGCTTTCAATGAGTCGTTGGGCAGTTGCCGCCTGGGCCTGCATCGCAATCTGAGCATCGTATCTTTTGGAACTGCAGAGAATTGAGTGGTCCGAGACCGTCCAGACTATTTGGTCAAGGTGCTTGAGGTCCTCGGTGGAGTTTTCGGACAGCTGCTCGGGTCCGTGCCCCGTCATGGTCCAATAAGTCTTGATGCGACCTAGCGTTGGGCGATGCCAAAGGAGTGGAGAGGCGTTAAAGGCGGTTTCGAGCTTATTCATGGTGAAGGGCAATGGCACATCCGTGCTCATCGCGTTCCGAGGGTTATTTGTGTTGTGCGGTTGAGGGCGGCAATGCCGGGATCGAGCGTGCCGTCAGCGCGCACGTCGTTGACGTAGCCGGGCCATTGAGTACCGACACCGGTGGCGGTGATCTGGGCAGCCGTGCAGCCGCGGTTGAGCAGTTCTCGAGCGACGGCGTCCGCGCGTAACTGGCCTAGATGGATCTGGCTTTCAAGCGTGTCGGTGCCTGCAGTAGTGCCGATTATTGTTGCGATATGTGTGGGTGAGCCAGTCAGCCAGAGCGCGATTGAGTCGAGTGTCGCCTTGGCGGCAGCGGCTTCCCGGAAATCGGCCGTACCAGGCTGGAAACCGAGGGATGATCCGTCACCGTAGATGAGTGGGTGGAGGGACACCTCGATCAAGTTCGGGGTCGGATCGGCCGAGACTTCGACGGTCTTCGTTGTGAACGTTGTGTCGGGTCCGTTGCCCGAGCGAGGAACTGGTAAAACTGTGACAGTTGTTGCGTTCATGCGCTTGAATGATTCTTCCCAGATTTGGGCGATGTTCTCAAGTTGAGTGCCGGTGAGCTGAGCCTGGGGTGCAGCGGTGTACCCAAATCCGACCAATTCGATTGTGCTGCCGGTGAGATCAGGAAGACCGTCCCGTTGCTTCACCATGGAGGCGACCTCAGCCGGATCAGCGACTGTCATTCCGGGGTCTGTGAGATTTGGAGTTCCTGTGTCTGGGAGTCCGGAGTCGATAATGATGATCGTCGGATTGGACACGTTGACTGCGGTTGATTGGTCCTTTGCCACGCGAACAGCGAGGCCTAGGTTCGACCCATTGGAATCGGCTTTGGCGCTGCTGACTGCAGCCAGCAGGGCTGTTTCCTGGGCCGTGATGTCATCATTTGTGGCGGTCGGGTTGACCTGGGAGATTTTGTACGGACCGCTGCTGTAGATGACTTCGGGATTCCCGTCGAGTGCGATTACGCTGATGGGCGCTGAGGCGGTGATCGCCGCGTCAACGGTCGCTTTGAGCTCGATGGGCAGTGCAGGAGCGGGAGCGTTTGCGTGCACCGAGACGATGATGTCGAGTTGAGTTGGAATGGGTAGAACGGAGACGGCGGGAGCCGACGATTCAGCGTTGCTGCACGCGCTCAATCCCACAGCAAGGGTAACTGCGACGGCAAAACCGATTGCGCGAGATTTGGTATTCGTGTGGCGGTGCATCTGCATGTTGAACTCCAAGTTTCGATGAGCGGTATATGTCCAGAGACGGCGAAAGTCGCTGGCTGGGGTTAAAGACAGCGGGGGAGACCCTGGTGGCCTCCCCGCTGTTCCGCGTAACGCGTTTTTGTTGATTCAAATCCGGTGAAAACGTTGTATCCCTATCGGGTGTGGTGGCTTCGTCGTGTGCCTATCGCTCGATGCCGACGAGCCAGGGGCAAGGCGAGGTACACCACTCGGGAAGTGAAATCCTGTATCGCATGAATGATGAGAACCCAGCGATATTTTGGTCAAGGCACGTTCGGCGAAAACGTCGCATGAATGAACGCTGATAGGCCGTGGCGCGCCGATTGTGGAACTCGCGCAGGACTTCCACTCGACCGACGAGGCATTCGTAATTCGTGATGACTTCGGATGTCAATCGCGCCACAGTCTGAGAGGCATCGCCGAGTGCGCGTTCGGCGAGAGCGAGCCGACTCGTCGTTCGGGCGAGAAGCAGGTCGTGTTCGCGTCGACGTCGCACGCTGACGGCTTCGTCCGTGAGATCACTTTCACTCGGCAGCCGGCCGCTGATCGAAGCGGGGTCCAGGGATGATGAACTGAGATCGGCGGCGGCGGCGTCGCGAATAGTTTGAAGATTCAGCATCTCAGCGGCGGAAGCTCGGATTGCCTCTAGATTCGACGCGGAGTCTTGATGGGCGACGAGGTACTCGCGGCCAGCCCGTTCGGCGAACTGGTGAGAGTTGCTGCGCAGCCAGGTTGGGAGGCTGAATTCCTCGATGCGACTTTCGAGCATGGGGCTTTCGGCTCGCGGAGCGGTGTCCACGAGATTGGAGCGGCCATCGCGGAACCCCGCCACGACGTCGTTGATACGAAGATGGATTGGGTAGCGAAGGGGGTGGGCCGGCGCGGCGGCCAGAACCAGAGAGGGCCGGTTCGTGGTTGTTTTTTGGGATGTCATGAGGGCTCCTGGGCGAATGAATACGAATGGAAGATGGCGGTCGTTCTAGGCGGGGAAGCTGGGGTCGTTCTTCTGGGGCAATTTCTCCGTCGTCACACCTGCTACGGGGCCGGTTTTTCCACTGGTTGCAGTTGGATCGCCGAGGGCCTGTGCGATTTCGACGCGGGCCCATTGCTTCATCTCGTCAGCCGTGGCTTCGAGCGCGTTCAATGCGACTGCAAGTTCAAAAGGCACCTGCTGAAGGACATGTTGCGCAATGATCTTTTCTTCTGCGATTCGAACGACACGACCGCGTTTCGTGGAGACCGTGTCCGCAGCGACAGCGCGAAGATCCCGAACGCGGGCTGTTCTTGTCTTCAGGGGGTCGGTGAGGTGATAGCCGTCAATAACCGCGAGTACGGCTGTGCCGATGAAAACGAGCAGCATGACGGGGGCCAGAATGGTGTCTTCGAGACCGGCTGAGGCGCTGCTTTGGCCTTGAAACCCGACAGCTGCCGAGGTCGTTGGGTGGGTTCGTAGAACGAACAGCGCGATTGCGATTGTCGCGGGCGCGAGGATAGCGAGAGCGGCGAGCAAAGGGTGCCCGTGCTTCGCCTGTACGCCGGCAATGAAGGCACCGGCAACCGCGACGAGGCTGAAGCCTACGGCAACGAACCACGACATGAACTCGGGCAGCCGCAGGGCGCTGTCGAACGCCGACTTCGCTAGAGCGACGTCAACGAGAGACGCTACCGTGAGCACAATCGCTGTGACCGCGACATTTGCGCGCTTTGCATGGTCGTAGATGCGCGCGCCGTTCGCAACGCCCTTCGGGGCGCGAGTGTGATGTGAGCGTGCCGAGGCCTGCGCCTCGTTGGACACGGGCGGTGTGGTGGAACTCATGATGATTCCTTCTTTAGGCGGAACGGAAGTGTGATGGAAGGCGGTATCTGTTAGTTGGTTACTCGTCGGCTGCCATTGATCCCTCCACCGGGCGCAAGCGGCCGTGGGCGACCCCGAATTGATGCGAGCTCGCCACCTTCCCGTTCGACACACTCTCGGCAGGGTTCCTAATTCCTTGGCCGATGCCTTTAACGGTCAGCAATTCGGAGAGCTCGGAATGGTGTTCTTCTGAGAGCTTTTCACCGAGCGGGGAAGCATCGAGTTGTGTGAAGCCAGCCTCAAGACGCAACGCGTTGTAAACAACATCAAGCTCGGCCTTGCGCTCCACCCAATCGCTGAGCTGCGCCTTCTCCGTGACCAGGTTCTGCCTGTGCGTGGCGAACAAGCGTGCGGCCACTCGGCGGCGCTCTTCCGCGTGCTGAACGACTGAAGCCACCCACGTCTCGTGCCAGGTGTCGATCCAACTGTCGAGCACGTCATAGGTGAACTCGTCGAGAGCGCCAGCCCGCGCCAATGCCTGCACTTTGTCGGTGATTGTCTGGCGCAAGTCCATCACATGGGGGTTGATCCCCGGCAATGAGTGTCCGGTTGGGATCAGGGCGTCCGGGGACGATATAGGAGTGAATGCGTGGATGCCCGAGTCGTTCCAGGCGGTCAGTGTGATCAGCTCGGCATGCTGGCCTGTAGTCGCATCGTTCGTGCCTTTGCGGAACGGATTCTTCATTTTGATTGCCTTCTGTTGAATGACGCATTGAAGTGGTTGGTGCAGTTATGAAGAGAGACGACGAGATCGGTCGCTGGGGGTTAATGTCGTATTCCCGATTTGGACTCCCCAGCCTGACTAGCTCGCGAGCGCGGTCTGACCGAGGGTCTCTTCAACGATTCGGTTATAGATAGCGGTCATGGATCCGGGGTTCCCGCCAAGCTGAGCGCATCGACGGGCCTGCACGGCTAGACGGTCTGCGGCGCTATTGAGTGGGTGTCCGGCGTGACCTTTGATCCACTCGAAAGTGATCACGTGTTTGCGTGAAAGCCAATGCAACCTGTTGAGGAGAGCGGCCGCATTCTTCGCCCCGGGCTTGCCGTGGCGGTCGCGGATGATTCCGGTGGAGATGGTCTCAGAGATCAAAGACAGGGCGGGCTGCGAATCCGTTAGTACGCACATCCGATTTGCCGAACGATTGGCCTCAATGGCCTCAGTGATGGCTCGCAACTCGGCAACGAGAATGCTGCTCGATGCCAGAGTGCCGGCCCTGTAAGTTCCCTGCTCACTTACCCATGCCCAACCTGACATGCCTCGGTTGCCACTAGAGCCGTCCGTGGCTAGTGTGAGCATATTGTTTCTGTTCATTGCAGCCTCCTCAAATGATGAACCGTGTGATGACACGTTTATGAATGAAGAGACGAACTGAAACGGCATCGGGGGTTAAACCGATCACCAGACTTACGTAGCGTGACGGGGGAGATCGGATGGCAGCGCGAAGCGAGCATGCTCATGAGGCGCCCGGTGATGACGAAGCCGCCCGAAGTTCGGACCATGAAGTCTACGTCGACGACCTAAACGAGTTCGATGACTCTGATGACCTCAAAGATCTCGAGTTTGATTTGATCCCTGATCCGAGCGCATCTATATGCCTGCCCAGTGAGCACATCGATGCTCAGCGACACGGCGCGATGCTTCTCCGATACGCCTTCAACCTTGTCGAGAATCACCACGACGCCGAAGATCTGGTGCAAAGGGCTGCAATTAAAGTTTGGCGGTGCTACAACACCACTCCAATGAGTGACGGCTCATACAAGGGGCTAATGATCACTGCGGTAAACAATCTCTTCCGTGACGACCTACGTAAATCGCGACGTCAGCGAGACAACGGGGACTGGGGGGACGGCTTCTATGATCCAGTGGGGGAGTTGCGTCCCATAGAGGAAACACAAGTTGTAGGCAAGCTTCGGCCGTTCGATGAACTTACAGGACCGGAATCGAGGGCCGCGCGCCGTGAGATTCGAGACCACGTCACGCGGAGTCTTGTATCCATCCCCAACGAGCGACAACGTGCAATCGCATATTTGACATTCATCGACGGTCTTACTCAGACTGAAATTGCGATGACGCTAGACGTCACTGTCGAGACCGTCAAGACGCATCGCCGATACGCACTCAAGTACATGCGGGCCGATCTGGACGATGGCCGCCTCGACGAGTATAGAAACCCGGACTGATGAAGGAGAGTGAGCCGATGTCTCATCCCTCGACCGACGATGACTCCGGCGAGATCCTGAGCTACTTCGAACTCGTGGCGAAAAAGTTCGATGACGAGGTGGGCGATGATCTATTGAATCAACCGGCGCCATTCACAGACACCGAAGTCTCCAACTTCTGGGCCAGCGTGAGCGCACGCATCCGAGCCGAAATCTCCGCTACAGAGGATGCGCATTCTGAAGACTTCGCTGAACAAGCAGCACAGCTTGTCTTTGAGGCAGAGCTGTTGCTCGTCCTCCCGAGCCTAGATCGGCGGGTGCGAGCGGCGGCGAGTGACCCATCAAAGCTCCCGGAAGTGCACCGAGCAGACAGAGGTATTAGCGTACAGGTTTCCAGCATTGGCCCCGCTACCGCTCACGTCGTAGTGTCCGTTGAACCTTATGCCGCCCGCCCGCTGGACGTCGTAGGTGTCGTTTGGTCCGATGGCCCCTTGAAGCGCACCCATCTACTCGTGCTCAACGGCGACGAGGGGTCACTGCTTGTTTCGGAGGCGACCATTCGCACTGAGAGCGAGTGGCTGGATGTTTCGATACTGATGCCAAGGGCAATTGCCGATCTGTCTGAATCACTTTCTACGGAAATCACTCAGAGCGTCGCCGCCGCAAGTCCTACGAATCAGCTGGCTTGGCGCGCCATCGCTGCTTTACTCCAACCCGGCGATCCGATATTCAACATGATCCGCGATGGTCTGACCTTCCCAAATCGCAGACCGGCAGCGGATAGCGGTGAGTAGTCGGAAATGTACAATTTCGCTGCTCGGAGTTGCCGTGCTCATATCGTCTATAGCATTGGCTGCTTGCAGCGAGGCACCCGTCGTATCCCCATCAACCTCGAGCGATGCGGGACTGACTAACCCTGTAAACGCCTCGACGGCGCCGTCTGACTTGTCGGCACTCTTGACAGCACCTGTTCCATCGCTTTGTGACCATCCGGCTGGGCAGCTAGCTGGTGGTGTTCTTCCAGGTATTTCTGAAGATGAAGGCGGGACGTATCTGCATCTTCTTCCGCTAGACCCCTCCTCAACGCCTGTTATCGACCCGGTCGCGGCTGTAGCTGGCACACAGGAGCCAGCTCGTCAATACGCGGCGATAATCGGGTGCAATGCGGGTGGTGTGTCTTGGTCAGACACAGTGGCAATTTGGGATGCACAGCTCAAGCTGCTGGGTTACGAGACGCTCTCCGAGCAGACCCATGGCGGCCGCGAAGCGGCACTGGCGATTACGCAACTCCAGAGCGGGGCGTTCCACGTCAAGTGGATCGCTCAAGATGGCGGAAACGCTTCCTGTTGCGGCACAATATCCGCCGAGGCAGACGTCGAATGGTCGGCGAACGCCGGGTTTCAAGTAAAGGCCTTCATCGCGCACACTGGCAGTGAGCTTGCCACCCGTGTTGTAAAAGCCATTGCGGACAGAAAATCGGTGCCCGACACAGATGCAAGCGATGTCGCCGTGAATGCGCTGAAGACGATGAACGAACTTCAGCATTCGATCGACTCGTCCTCGATCAGTTGTTATGGCTCCGAACTAACAAACCACGACTATCCGGACCGAATCGAAGTACCAGGATCCATGATCACGTGCACCGCGCCGATTATAGATTCATCTCAGACCGCGGTCTTTGCGATGTCTTATTCCGACTGGAATGAGTACAAGATCGAATCCGCGTACGCCGAGTGATAGATCCTCCCAGTCCCAGCGTTGCCGACGGGTTGAAGGACCGAGCGTTCAAGCTGCATCAACTTACTACTTCGGTAAACGAGTCCTGGATGGAGTATTGCAGGTCAGCGCTTGAGTCAGAACTGGATGCGGACTTCGAGAGCCTCATGGACTTCAGCTCCACCGAATTATTGGCGTTGGCCGATGGCCAACAGGTGAACGAGCCGGTCGCGAACGTCTTGGGTCTGCCGCCCTTTGAAATAAGCGCGACGCTGAAGTCGGCACTGGCCATTCGAGACGTCACCATCGCCCTGAGGTATCCCCAGCGCTCGAATCTTCTCATAGATGGTGCGATTGCAACATTTAGTGAACAAGGGATTCATTCGGCCATCAGCGCCGATCAATTCGTGAAATGGAACGGTCCGAGTTCAGAATCTACTAACTCCACTGCCATACGAATCGTTTTTGCGCACTTGACCGCCCGCTTGGCTGAGCCCGCCATGGGATTTGTTGCCGCTCTCGTTCTTGCCCTTGCTTCAGATTTCCCCAAGGCATTTGGGAAGCCGACCGCATTGCCGGTCGTGTTTGCGACTGGAGTCGGCGCAAAAGGATCTGCCGGCTACCTCTATGTGGAGCGGTTGAAGGATGGTCCACCCGGCCTGCATCCGGATCCGCGAATCATGAGTTTCTTTAGAGGCGATGCAGACTTCGCAGAGGGACTTGAAGCCGCATGGTCGATATCTCCATTGCGAGACGCCGGTCAGAGCGTCGTCTGGTCCGTCCTGGATAATGGCGAGGCAATTGCGGAGATTTCTGGCGCCTCGTTGGGTGCGGCGCTCGCCGTGGCGCTGGATGACCTCGCCCCGCGCACGCGGGCGCAGCGGCTTTTGCGTCGCCGCACGCTTGATCCTGATTGCGCGATGACGGGTCGACTTGCAGGAGAGGACCTTGCTGAAGTTGGATTTCTGAATCAGAAACTGGAGGTTGCGGCCGAACGCAAATGGCGCATCGTTGTTCCTGAAGAGTCCCGCGAAAGTCTCATTGGACTTGCCTCCCGGTTGGACATACAGCTCAGTGGCGCCCGTAACGTTCGTGAGGCTATTCTCGCTGCGAGATCTCGGAACAATACAAAGTTCTACGTTGCAATTTCGCTCGTGATTGTCCTGGCGGTTGGCCTGGTGGTGGGCCTTTCCGTAATGCAACAAATAAATAGTGCCGCAGCATTTGATCAGAAGTTGAAGCAAATATCGGCGGGTCTGGCCGCTCAGGCGCCTGGGGATCAAGCCGTCAATCCAAGGCTAGCGGCGCTGTCAGCGCTCAGCAGCTATCGGCTGAATCCTGATTCGACGTCCGTCGGCGCCCTACTTGCTGTTGCCGAAGCAAACGCGTTCACGGCTAAGACAGTCCAAGCGCATTCGGGACCTATCAGGGCCGTGGCCGTCACGAAAGATGTTGTCATCACTGCGGGGGATGACGCAACCATCGCCACTTGGACAATTGCAGACCTCAAACTGATATCACGAACGAGTGTTGCCATTCCCCTTACATACCTAAGAGCCTCGGGAGACGGTAGCCATGTAGTTGGCAGTGATGGAACGAATCTCTACGTTTTCGTTGTCGACCCGAGTGGATATTTGACTCTCAAAAAAAACATCGGTGCCGTGAGCGAGGTAGCAGACGTTCTCTTCCCGTACCGCGGGGACAACCGTTTCGATGTATACGCGGGGTCAACTGTAACGACGTATCTGGAGGACGGCAGCCTCGAAAAGACAGTGTCTTTGGAAGACATGTTCAGGACATATGCTGCCACGGATAGCAGTTTCAATGAGGAAAAAAAAGCAGTGAAAATAACAACGGCGGTCGCGGCGGGTCTCCTCGACTCGCCATCTAAAGCGCCTGTCACGGCTATTAACGTCTGTTTGGATGCAGCAGACTACTGCTCGGGTACCTACTTTTCGACAAACGTCGGTGCAATTTTCTTTTACGACCCTGCGGGCAAGGAACTCACACTGACCGTGCCGAAACGGAGTGTCATAGGGACGATCTCGGCCCTGGATTGGAAAGCTGGACAGAGCGACGATCTGGCTATTGGAACCGATGCTGGTGTCATGACATGGGATACGGTGAACCATCGGAGCGTAGCGTTTCCTTTCGGAGGAGTGAGCGGTAGCGTCAGTTCGTTGACCTGGGCCTTCCAAGGAAGTGGCGACCTCATTGCTATCGCCGGGAACGAAACGACGATAATAACTGGAGATATCAGGGCACGCTCGGCAAATGCCGTGATTTCGAAGGGACGCGCAAACCTTGCGAATCATGCGGCAGCAATCCCAAATTCCGATAGCTTTGCTGTTACGACCGACGATGGCCGCCTGACAATCGCAGACCCTTCGAATACCCGTAATGGACTACCGGCGGCCCTCGGGTCAAATGTCGCCGCGTTTGACCCTGACGGTCACCTCATTGAGACTGTCGCCGCATCAAATTCGACCAACTTATCGGGGTTGCAAGCGGTAGATATCTCCGGTGGTTTGGATGCAACAGGGAACTACCCAGTATTAGTCAAATATTCGGCTGAGAAGTGGTTTGGAACCGACACCTTCTATGTTAACGACGTTGCCACAACGCAGACCTATCTCATAGCGGGCGGCGTGCACAACGGGGCTCCCTCACTCGAAGTATGGGATAGGAAGACCGGCACTCCGGTCGCACAAATCAACGTCCCGCTTGGTCAGAAGAAGGTCAACTCATTCGGACTCGTTACCAAGGTAATTGCAGACGAGCGATCCGGAATCGTCGCAGCCTTCGAACTCGGTTCCGGCACTTTAAATTTCTTTTCAATGACCAATTGGAGTGCAATCGCTACAAGTCAAATCGGTGCAGGCCTTGGCGGGATGCAGCTCACTCCGGACGCCAAAACCCTAATAGTCAATAGTTGGCCGACTTCCGAGACTTCGGGCGCAGACCATAAATTGGCGTTCTATAACCTTCAGACGGGTCTCAATGTCTCGACGATGGCGGTCGGGACATCTGTCCGGACCGCAGTGAATCCAATCTCCGGTGAAATCGCAATGTTGACCGGGAACTCAGCGGTGGAGATTCGGTCTCCCGACGGGCAATCGATTCTCGCAACTCAGCAACTTCCAAGTGAAGCCCAAAATTTATCTTGGAGTCCTGACGGAACTCGATTGGCGGCAGTCCTTTTGAGCGGGACGACGCTGATCTTGGAGGGAAGAAGTCTGTCCGCCGTATTCCCGCCACTACAAACGTCAGACGGCCACCAATCCGTTGCTTTGGCATGGAACCCTAGCGGTGACATCCTGGCTGTCATCACATGGGTTCGCTCTGATGGGAGTACGTACAACGGAAAGACTCTCCTTTTTCAACCGGACGCCGCGACGTGGGCCAACGAGATGTGCGAAATCGCTGGAACCGGCTTCACGGTCGAAGAATGGAACCAATACGTGGGCGTGGACATCCCCTATGAACAGTTGTGCGACGCAGAACCAACATCTCCGACCATCATTTCGACACCTTCGAAATAGTCACTCATGCGCCTAGAAAACGTTGACTCCCGTCAATGCGCGTGGTCGTCGAAGTTGCGCGGCCCGCCGCGCGTGTTGTCTCTCAGATGTTTTACATCAGGACATCGGTGCCCACATTTTGCCCACACTTGCCAGAAATCACCCTGATTCTAATGGTGCGAAGGTGACCGGAAAACGTTGAAATTACGCGGAAGTTAGCCCTCCGTGAGGCCCTGACTGGGCCGGATCTAGGGTTCGAGTCCCAGCGGGGGCACCATCATCCGGCACCGAACTTCCGACTGAGGCCGGACTCGGCGGACTCTCCCAGGCCGACACGCTTCTCTCCACCGACGATGACGTCGAAGGCGATCGGCGGGTCAGGCGCCGACGGCACGCTCGGAGACGGAGCTGAGCAGGAGACTGGTCTCGCTGTTGAGGACACCGGGGATGGAACGGATTCGTCCAAGGAGCCGGTCGAACTCGCCCAGGTCAGCGGTGCGCAACTCGGCGACGAGGTCCCAGGCCCCGTTGGTCGTGTGCAGCGAACTGACCTCCGGATAGCCGCGCAGGGCCCGGATGACGTCACTCGTCGCCCGACCCTCTACCTCGATGAACGAGATGGCCTGCACCACGCCCGGATCCTGGTCCTCACGCACCCGGATGGAGAACCCCACGACAGTGCCCGACTGCACAAGACGGGCCAATCGATTGTCGTGAGTATTAGCGCTTCTGGGGGCCACCGATATTGACTTTGGGGGCCACCGGGCGGTGTGACCAGTAGTGCGCTCGG
>NZ_JASJXJ010000117.1:0-12867 GCF_035018685.1 Cryobacterium sp. RTC2.1 | reverse complement strand
CCCCCCCCCCCCCCCCCCCCCCCCCCCCCCCCCCCCCCCCCCCCCCCCGCTTCCTGTTGTGCTGCCGGCGACTCAGCGGCGGGTGGCCTTCACGTCGAGGGCGTCCCGCAGGCCGTCGCCGATGAAGTTGATCGCGAGCACGATCGTGAGCATCGCGAACCCGGGGGCCGCGGCGATCCACGGCTGATAGAAGTTCTTGGCGCCGTCGGTGATCATCGCACCCCACTCCGGCGTGGGCGGCAGGGCGCCGAGGCCGAGGAAGCTCAGCGAGGCGACCAGCAGGATGACCTGGCCGAGGTCCATGGTCGCGTTGACCAGGATCGGCGTCAGCGACTGCGGCACGATGTGCCGGAACAGGATCCGCGGACCGCTCGCCCCGATCGCCACGGCCGATTCGACGTGCTCCCGCTGCTTGATCGAGAGCACCTGACCGCGCATCAGCCGGGCATAGATCGGCCACCAGACGATCACGATCGCGATCAACGCGTTGTTCAGGCCGGGGCCGAGCGAGGCGGCGACCGCCATCGCGAGCAGGATCGCGGGGAACGCCATCGTCATGTCCGCGATGCGCATGATCACGGCATCCACCCAGCCGCCGAAGTAGCCGGCCACGGCGCCGAGCACGCTGCCGATCGTCACCGAGACGACGATCGCGACCGCGGCGATCGGGAGCGAATAGCGGGCACCGTAGAGGGTGCGGCTGAAAACGTCGCGACCGAGCGCATCCGTGCCGAACCAGTGCGTCCCGCTGGGCGCGAGCAGCCGTTCGCCCACCTGTTTGATCGGGTCGTACGGCGCGATCCACTGCACGCCGACGGCGGCGACGATCCAGAAGGCGAGCACGACGTAGCCGAAGATCATCGGTGGGCGCAGCCAGGCGGATGCCGACCCGCGCTTCCACAGGTCGCGGGCGTTTCCGGCCAGGCTGGGCAACGAGATCGCGGTCATGCGAGCCTCACTCTCGGGTCGACGACGGCGTACACGATGTCGGTGGCCAGGCTGGCCAGGAGGAAGATGGCACCGCCGACGAGGGTGACCCCGTTGATGGCGGGGTAGTCGAGGGTGCGGGTGGCGCCGACGGCGTACGAGCCGATCCCGTTCCAGGAGAAGATCTGCTCCACGAGCACGGCACCGGTGAGCAGCGCGCCGAACGCGAAGCCGACGATGGTGACGACCGGGGTGAGCGAGTTGCGCAGCACATGATGCCGCATCACGAACCCGTCACTGAGGCCCTTCGCGCGCACGGTGCGCACGTAGTCCGCGTGCATCTCATCGAGCATCGAGGCGCGGACCAGCCTGCTGATCGTGCCGACCAGCCCCCAGCCCAGGATGAACGCCGGGAGGATCAGGTGGCTGACCGCGTCGAGGAAGAGCGGAATATTGCCGGCGAGCAGTGAGTCCACCGTGTAGAAGCCCGTGACGTTCGCGGGAGGTTCGATCCTGGCCGAAAGCCGGCCGGGGCCGGGGAGAACGCCGAGCTGGGCGTAGAAGACGAAGAGGAAGACGAGGCCGGTCCAGAAGACCGGGAGGGACGATCCGAGCAGGGAGAAGAACCGGCTCAGGTGGTCGGCGAAGCGGTCCTTCCGGCTCGCCGAGATCACGCCGAGGGCGATGCCGCCGAGTGTGCCGATCAGGAGGGCGACGATCGTGAGCTCCATCGTGGCCGGAAGACGGCTGAGCAGGTCGCTCGTCACGCTCGATTTGGTGCTGAAGGAGGTGCCGAGGTCGCCCTGGAAAAGGTGACCGAGATAGGTCAGGTACTGCGTGAAGAGGTCCTGGTCGAGGCCCCAGCGCGCCTTGGCGGCGGCGACGATCTCGGGATTGTTGAGGTTGCGTTCGCCGACGAGCGAGGCGATCGGATTCGCCGGCAACAGCCGCGAGATCACGAAAGCGATCGTCACGATGCCGAGCAGGAGCAGCGGCAGGATGGCGATCCGTTTGAGGATGAAGCGAAGCATCTAGAACTCCGTAAAGTGCGGGGCGACGGTACAGTGCGGGGCGACGGTACAGGGAGACAGTGCGGGGCGTGGACCGGGTCCGCGCCCCGCACTGTCGCTGGGCGGTGGCTTACTTCGTGAGCCCGAGCGCCCCGAGGTCGACGTTGCAGCACGGGCTGTACGTCACACCCGTGATGTCGCTCGCGTGGGCCATGATCAACTGCGGGTTGACGATCGGCAGGATATTGACGTCGTCGGCCATCAGCTGGGCGAGCGCCTGGTAGCTCGCCGTGCGCTCCGCTCCGGTCTGGGCGAGCGCAGTCGTGAGCCCGTCGACCTCGGCCTGGTTGACCGTCTTGCCGGCCAGAGAGGCGAAGTCGGCGACGTATCCGCCGTTCGGGATCAGGCCGAAGTACTGCACGTACTGGCTCGAGTCCGTGTGGTCAGGGGCGAAGTACACGGCCGTGATCGGGGTTCCCTTGCCGCCGATGACGTCGGCCCACTGGCTGAAGTCGACCGGCGTCAGTTCGAGCGTGATGCCGACCGAAGCGAGGTTCTGCTGGATGGCCTGCATCTGCA
The DNA here is from genome assembly GCF_035018685.1 of Cryobacterium sp. RTC2.1. NCBI lineage: Bacteria > Bacillati > Actinomycetota > Actinomycetes > Micrococcales > Microbacteriaceae > Cryobacterium > Cryobacterium sp. RTC2.1. Next base: position 10,351 of record NZ_JASJXJ010000117.1, on the reverse strand, counting down.
GGTCGAGGTCGACGCCGTATGCAACGATCTTCGGGTACGTCGAGCTGATCGTGAAGCCGTCCGGGTAGCCGGCCTCTGCGAGCAGCGCCTTCGCCTTCGTGACGTCGTAGCTCGGCAGGGCGACCTTCTCACTGCCCTCGAAGCCGTTCGGGATCGGAGAGCCCTGCAGCTTCCCGTAGCCTGCGACGAGGGTCTTGACGATGTTGTCGTAGTCGATGGCGTCCTTGATCGCCTCGCGCACCCGGACATCGGCGAGGGGAGCCCCGCCCTCTGCACCTGGCATCAGGGCGATGTAGGTGTAGTTGAACGAATCGACGGCCGCCGTCGTGACCGTCGGGGTGTTCTTGAGCTGGTCCAGGGCGTCTGGGCTGATCTGCATGGCGATGTCGACGTCACCTTGCTGAAGTTGCTGGAGCTGCGAGCTCGAGTCGGTGACCTCCTTGAGCGTCACGGTGTCGAAGGTCGGCTTGGTGCGCCAGTAGTTCGGGTTCGCCGTGAGCTTCACGGCACTGTTGGCCGTGTAGCTGTCGAGGATGTACGGGCCGCTTCCCGCGGAGTTGGAGAGGAACCAGTCTTCTGCGGTGTCCGCAGTCGACGCGTCGGCCGCGGCGGATGCACCGTGCTCGCTGGCGACGTCACTGTTCACGATGCCCAGGTACGACGCCGCGACGATCGCGAGGAACGCGGAGTTCGGCGCCGCGAAGTTGACGACCACGGTCTTCGCGTCGGGGGTGTCGATCGAGGACATGCCCGCGAGCAGGTAGGAGGCGCTGCCCTTGATGTTGGCGAGGCGCTCCAGGCTCCACTTGACGTCCTTCGGCTCGACGGGCGAGGCGTCCGAGAAGGTCGCCGCTGGGTCGAGTCCGAAGGTGAACTGGGTGTTGTCGGCGTTCGCGGTGAAGGTCGAGGCCAGCCCGGGCTGAAGGGTCTTCGAGTCCTCTGGACTCACGATCACGAGCCGGTCGTAGAGTGCCGTGAAGACGATCTGGCAGGTGTCGCAGTAGCCGCGGTCGGGGTCGAGGGTCGTCAGGTCCATCGCCCTCGCGATCACGAGATCGTGTTTCGCGACAGCCGTCGTGGCCGCTCCGACGCTGCAGCCGGTCAGCAGCAGGGTTGCGGTCGCGGCCATCGCGACGAGGGAGCGCCATTTGAAGCGGGTGGAGCGTTGTTTCGTGTGCACGTGAGTCTCCTCTGTTGGTTGCGGACCCGGCCGTCCCGCCGGTTCTCAAGGTGGCTGCAGCGTCGGAGCCTGGGTGCTGATGGTGGAAGGGTGGCGATGGTGGCAGCTGAACGGGTCAGTCGAACGGGTCAGCCGAACAGGGCGCGCGTCTCGGCGAACGCGTCGTCGGTGCGCTCGAGCGCCCACGCGACATCCGTTTCGGTGTGCGCGGTGGAGAGGAACCAGTTGTGCGCGGGGTGCAGCAGCACGCCGCGCCGGACCGCCGCGTCGGTGAAGGCCGCGGCTGTCGCGAGGCTTTCGTCGTCCTCGAAGCGCAGGAACGGCATCACGGGCGGCCCGCTCTGGAAGACCGTGAAGCCGTGCGCGGCGGCCTGGCTCTGAAGTCCGTCGCGCAGGAGCTGGCCGACCCGGTTCATCTGGGCGGGGGTGTCGGTCGCCTTGAGCAGGCCGATGTTGGCGATCGCGGCCGCCATCGCTGCACCCGCGTACCAGAACGATCCGGTCGCGAAGATGTCGGCGGCCGACTGCCGGAGGGAGTCGATGCCGACGACCGACGAAATCGCGTAGCCGTTCGCCATTGCCTTGCTGAAGGCGGTGAGGTCTGGATCGATGCCGAGCGGTTCCCACGCGCCGCCGGTGTGCAGCCGGAAGCCGGTGCGGACCTCGTCCATGATCAGCACGGCGCCGATCCGGTCGGCCAGCGCCCGCACTCCCCTGGCGAAGGCCGGGTCGACGATGTACTGGTCTGTGGAGCCGGGGGCGTCGTGCCGGAATGGAGAGAGGATGATCGCCGCGGCATCACCGCCGGCTTCGGCTGCGGCAGCCTCGAGCGAGGCGAGGTCGTTGAACTCGAAGTCGATGATGTTTGCGCGGTCCTCCGGCGTGCTGCCGAGCGGGTTCGGATTGAACCAGGCATTCGCGCCGTGGTAGGCCGTGCCGCCCTTGAGCAGCTTCTTCCGACCCGTCGCCGCCCGGGCGATCGTGACCGCGAGACTCGTGGCGTCGGTGCCGTTCTTGGCGAACATGGCCCAGTCGGCGTGTGCGACGGTGTCGACCATCAGTTCGGCGAGCTCGACCATGCGTGCGGTCGGGCCACCGAGGGCGTCGCCGCGCTTCTGCTGGGCCAGCGCTGCCGCGTCGACGACCGGGTTCGCGTAGCCGGAGATCATCGGGCCGAAGGAACACATGAAGTCGAGATATTCGTTTCCGTCGACGTCCCAGAGGCGGTTGCCCTTGCCCTCCGCATAGAACTGGGGGAACCCCGACGGCATCAGGGTCACGTTCATGTGCCCGTACATCCCGCTTGGGATGACCTTCCCCGCGCGGGCTCGCAGGGCGGCGTCAAGGGGCAGTTCGATCTGTTGTGGTGCTGTGATGGTCATCCCTGGCTCACTTCCTCGTCTGTGCTGTCCTCACAGTTTTTATGACACGCGTCCGAAATAAGTTTCTGCCCTGTTACAAGCGAGTAAATTAACTCATGCGTCCAAAAACCGGGGACTCGCCGATGGGTTCCCGCAGTCGACTGGGGCGAACGAGGAAGAGACACAACACATGCCGAAGATTGTCGACCACGAGGAACGGCGCGCTGAGGTGCTCGAGGCCACCTGGCGGGTCATCGCGACCCGCGGACTGGACGCGGCCACGGTGCGCCAGATCGCGAAGGAAGCCGGCGTTTCGAGCGGCGTGCTCGCCCACTATTTCGCAGACAAGGACGACATCCTCGTTCAGGCCCACCGCCTGGCCTATGACCGGGTCTTCCGCCGCGTCGAGGAGAAGATCGGCCGGTCAACCGGGATCGAGGCACTCAGGGCCACGCTGTATGAGACGCTGCCGATGGACGAGAACCGGCGGATCGAGGCCGTCATCGACATCAGCTACATCGGCAGGGCACTCAACGATCCCCGCCTCAAGCTGGTCCGGCAGGAGTCCGCGCAGGTCGCTCGGGACTGGTGGCTCGGGGTGCTGACGTCGACCGCGGCGGGCGGGCACCTGGCCGTCGACACGAATCTCGGACTGCTCGTCGACCAGATCCTGGTGTTCATCGACGGGATCTCGCTGCAGTCGGTACTGTTCCCCGACCTGATGACTCCGGAGCTTCAGAAGCAGCTCGCCGACGGCCTGATTGCCCGCATCCGGGCCTGAGCCCACGCGGCAAGACGCTAGGCTCGCTTTATATTGGACGCTCGTCCGATAATAATACGACCGAACGGAGCGCCCCATGCCGCCGACCCGACTCCCCAGGATCACCCTCAATACCGGGGCGACGACCCCGCAACTCGGTTTCGGCGTCTTCGCGATGGACGACGAGGCGACCGCTCGTGCGGTCGAAGCGGCCATCGCCGCCGGGTACCGCTCGATCGACACGGCCGCCGTCTATCTCAACGAGCGCGGCGTCGGTATCGGCATCCGCCGGAGCTGTATTCCCCGCGGGGAGCTCTTCGTCACGACGAAACTCTGGAACACGCACCACCTGACCGCGGGCGAGGAAGCCAGGAACAGCCTCGATCGCCTCGGACTCGACTACGTCGACCTGTACCTGGTGCACTGGCCGGTGTCCTCCGCCGGAACGCACCTGCGGGCCTGGGACGGCCTCGAAGACGTCAACCGCTCCGGTGCCGCGCGGTCGATCGGCGTCTCCAACTTCTCGCGGGAGCAGGTCGAGGAGGTGATCGCGCTCGGCGGGACGGTCCCGAGCGTGAACCAGATCGAACTGCACCCCCTGCACTCACAGCCGGAGCTGCGCGCCTTCCACGCCGAGCGAGGCATCATGACCCAGGCCTGGTCGCCGCTCGGCCGCGGCCTCGCCCTCGGCACATCCGAGATCGCCTCGATCGCGCGGGCGCACGGGGTCACGGAGGCGCAGGCGATCCTGCGCTGGCACCTGCAGCTCGGTACCGTTCCCCTGCCCAAGTCGGCGTCCGCCGACCGGATCAGGGAGAACATCGACATCCTCGGCTTCGAACTCGACGCAGAAGACATGGCGACCATCGACTCTCTCTGTCGGCCGTCGCGTCGACGAGTCGTACTACGAGTGGGCATGACCGCGTCCGCGCACCCGGGCGAACTGCTCAGCCGGGGTCACCGCCTGCGGTACGTGTTCATCCTCGGCGCCCTGACCGCGCTCGGGCCGTTCACGATCGACCTGTACCTGCCCGCCTTCCCCGCGGTCGCGGCGGCACTGCACACCTCCGAGTCGGCCGTGCAGATCACCCTCGCGGCCACGACCATCGGCCTCGCCGTCGGCCAGCTCGTTGTCGGCCCCTGGAGCGACGTCATCGGTCGGCGCCGGCCGCTCACCGTCGCGACCCTCGTCCACGTCCTCGCGTCTCTTGCCTGCGCGTTCGCCCCGAACGTCGAGGCGCTGACTGTCTTCCGCTTCCTGATGGGTGCTGCGGCGGCGGCCGGCGGCGTCGTGTCGCTCGCGCTCGTGCGTGACCTCTTCTCCGGAATCCCGATGCTCAGGATGCTGTCCCGGCTCGGCATGGTCAACGGGCTCGCCCCGATCGTCGCGCCGATCCTGGGTTCGCAGTTGCTGCAGTGGATCGACTGGCGGGGTATTTTTGTGGTGCTCGCCGCATACGGTGCGGTGATCGCCCTCGCTTCGGTGATCGGCATCCGGGAAACCCTGCCGATCGAGAACCGGATCCAGTCGGGCATCCGTGCGCTGCCGGGTCGGATGGGCAGGCTGCTCCGGGACCGCCGCTACCTCGGACTCGCCCTGGTCGGCGGTTTCGTCTGGGGAGGCGAGTTCGCCTACCTCGCCGGTTCACCGTTTCTGTTCCAGGGCGTCTACGCGTTCTCGGTCGCGCAGTACGGGCTGTTGTTCTCGGTGAACGCCCTCGGCTTCGTGCTCGGCACCCAGCTCGGGGCGCGCCGTGCCGGCAGGCTGGCCCCGCAGTGGCTACTGGCCCTCAGCACGACCGTGCTCGTGGTGTCCGCCCTGGTGATCTGCACCGCAGCCGTCTGGGGCTGGGGGCTTCCGCTCGTCGTCATCCCGCTCTGGTTCTCGATCATGGCCGTGGGGGTCTGCATTCCCTGCGTGCAGGGCCTCGCCCTCGCACCCCACGGGGCGGAGTCCGGACTCGCGGCGTCGCTGCTCGGCGCGATGAACTTCACCGTCGCGGGAATCGTCACTCCGCTGGTCGGGGTGTTCATCACCGGTGACGCACTCGGAATGGGAGCGGTCATGCTCGCCTGCGCCGTCTTCGCGAGCGCGGCCCTGTGGTGGCTCGTGCGGCCGCGATCTGTGCCGGCCCTCGCCCGCTGACCTATTCGACGGAGTTCGGCAGGGCGGGTTCAGGCGACTGCGTTAAGATTCACGGGTGTCCCCCGCAGCCTCCCGCCTCCGCATCGCCCTCGTCTCCCTGCACACCTCGCCGGGTGACGAGCCAGGATCCGGGGACGCCGGCGGCATGAACGTCGTGGTCCGCCAGCAGGCGGAGGCCATGGCCGCTGCCGGCCACACCGTCGACATCGTGACCCGCCGGTCCTCGGCCACACTTCCCGACGCCGTCGTCCTCGCACCGCGACTCACCCTCCGCTTCCTTCAGGCCGGGCCGGCGAAACCCATCAGCAAGGGGGCGCACGAGGCGGTCATCGACGAATTCCGGGTCGGCCTGGCCGCCCTCGGCGACTACGACGTGATCCACTCGCACCACTGGTTCTCCGGCATGGCCGCGCTCCCGCTCGCCCAGGGCCGCGGCATCCCGCACGTGCAGAGCTTCCACAGCATCGCCGCAGACCCCTCGACGCCGCTCTCGGCCGGCGAACGGCCGGAGTCACCGGGGCGGATGCGCGGCGAAGCCTGGCTCGCCCGCGAATCCGACGCCCTCGTCGCGATCAGCAACGCCGAGGCCGACACGATCGTGACCAGGCTCGGCGGCTCGCCAGAGCGGATCTTCGTGGTCTCCCCCGGCGTCGACGCCGAGCTCTTCCACCCGGCGCCGGGCATCCGCACTGCCGAGCAGGACCCCGGCTACGCGATCGTCGCCGCCCGCCTGCAGCCGCTCAAGGGACTCGACCTCGCGGTCGAGGCGATAGCGGCGGTCCCTGCGGCACTCCGGCCGGAGCTCATCATCGCGGGCGACGCCTCCGGCGACTTCGACGGCTATATCGATGGCCTCCGTGACCTCGCCGAACGGAACGGGATCGCCGACACCGTACGATTCCTCGGCCCGCAGACCCGCGCCGATCTCGCGGCGCTGTTCCGCGACGCCAGGGTCGTGTTGATCCCCTCCCACTCGGAGACTTTCGGTCTGGTCGCCCTCGAGGCGGCAGCGAGCGGAGTGCCCGTCGTCGCCTCCGCGTCAGGGGGCCTCCGCGAAGCCGTGCTCGACGGCGACACCGGGATCGTGCTCGGCTCCCGCGACCCGCAGGCCTGGGGCGCGGCGATCACGACCCTGCTCGGCGATCCCGACCTCGCCCGCCGGCTGTCCGTCGACGCCCGCGCCCGCGCCGAACGCCTCGACTGGCCGCGCAGCGCGCGGGGACTTCTGGACGTGTACCGGGGCTTGCTCGAGCCGTGCTCCGCGGACGAGTACGACGACCGACGCGGGCTGCGGATCGCGTGAGCATCCTCGACGGCCTCCCGGTCGTCCTGCTCGTGCACGCGCACCCCGACGACGAAACCCTCACCACCGGAGCCCTCGCAGCAGAACTCGTCGCGCGCGGCACCCGGGTGTCGCTCCTGACCGCCTCCCGTGGCGAGCGCGGCGAAGTCGTCGCCGGGCCGCTGTCCGGGCTCGAGGGCACCGCGGCGCTCGCACGCGTTCGCGAGGACGAGCTGGACAGAGCCACCCAGGTCCTCGGGATCGCCGACCGGTTCTGGCTCGGCCAGGCTCCCGCGCGCGCCGAAGGACGGCCGCCGCGCCGCTACCGTGACTCGGGCATGAGCTGGATCCGGGAGGGACTCGCCGGTCCGGCCGCGGACGCCGACGCCGATGCCCTCTATGTCGCTCCCCTCGACGAGGTCACGGCCGATGTCGTGGCGCTCATCGGGCACGTGCGGCCCGCCCTCGTGATCAGCTACGACCACGGCGGCGGTTACGGCCACCCCGACCACGTGCGCATGCACGAGGCGGCCCGTGCGGCATGCCTCGCCGGGCAGACCCCCTTCGCCGAGATCGTGCTCGATCCGGCAGCGGATGCCGAATGGCTCGACCTCGAGGCCCGTCGCGCCGTGACGACGGCCGCCCTGCGCTGCTACCGGAGCCAGCTCACGGTCACCGGCGACGGCCTGCATCTTGTGCATTCCGGTGGCCAGCATGAGGCGATCACGACGTCGATCGGGTTGCGCGCCCGCTGAGGTGTCGATTCGGGGCGTGCTCGCTCGTCATTGTGGTGTCAGTATCACAACGACGAAGGGAAGTCTGATGCGTTACTCATTGCTCGTGATCAGTAAGGAAGCCGAAGACGCCAACATCAGCGACGAGATGATGGAATGGGGACGCGCGGCCTTCGATGCCTATGGGAAGTCGCTCGACGCCGCCGGGGTACTCATCTCGGCCGACATCCTGCAGCCCGTGTCCGCGTCGACGACCGTCACCGTGCGCGACAGCGCGCTCCGGGTGCAGGACGGCCCGTTCGCGGACACCAAGGAGCGCCTCAACGGCACCTTCGTGATCGAGGTGCCAGACCTCGATGCGGCAATCGCATGGGCCGAACAGTGCCCCGCCGCCCAGTACGGGGCTGTCGAGATCCGTCCGTCGGCAATCATCTTCCGGGACGGAGCATGGCGCGGCCAGGAATGACCGCAGCGGGCGCGCACGACGCAGCCGCCGCGGGCGCAGCCACGGACGCAGCCAGGGACACGGCCAGGGCGCGGGCGGAATCCGTCGCCCGGGAGTCCTACGGCCGGCTGCTCGCGCTGCTCGCGGCGCCGGGCGGCGACATCCCGTCCGCCGAAGATGCCCTTGCGGATGCCTTCCTCGAGGCGCTGACCCGGTGGCCGGCGGCCGGCATTCCCGGCAACCCCGAGGGGTGGCTGCTCACGGTGGCGCGCAATCGTCTCCGCGACCGCTGGAAGTCCACCGCCGTGCGCCGAACCGTGCCGCTCGACCCGACCGTGCTGTTCGGACTGTCTGGGTCGCTCGATCCGCCCGCACCGCTCTCGCTCGACGACGTCGACCCCGATGAGATCCCCGACAAGCGCCTCGAACTGCTTTTCGTCTGCGCGCACCCGGCGATTGATCCCGGCATTCGCACGCCCCTGATGCTGCAGACGGTGCTCGGTTTCGACGCGGCCCGGATCGCGGTGGCCTTCTCGCTGCCCGAATCCACGATGGCGCAGCGCCTCGTGCGGGCGAAGCGGCGGATTCGGGACGCGCGGATCCCCTTCACCGTGCCGGGGCTGAGCGAACTCTCCGGGCGGCTCCCCGCGGTGCTCGAGGCGATCTACGGCGCCTATGCGATCGACTGGCAGGGTGTAGCCGGGCCGAGTGTGCGTGAGTCGCTTGCGGCGGAGTCGCTGTACCTCGCGACCGTGCTCGCGGCCCTGCTTCCGCGCGAGCCCGAGGTGCTCGGCCTTGCCGCGCTGCTGTCGTTCTCGCTGTCCCGGGCACCGGCACGCGCCGCACCGGACGGATCAACGACCGCCCTCGACGACCAGGATCCGGCCAGGTGGGATCGCGAGCTGATCCGGCAGGGGGAAATGCTGCTCCGGCGGGCCCACGGTTTCGACCGGATCGGACGATTCCAGGTGGAGGCGGCCATCGAGTCGGTGCACTGCGACCGGGCTCGCTCGGGCGAGACCGACCGGCCGGCGCTTCTGGCCCTCTACGGCGCGCTCGTGCGGATCGCGCCCACCCTCGGCGCCCGGGTGGCGCTCGCGGCGACCGTCGGCGCGGTCGAGGGACCAGCGGCCGGACTGGCCGCTCTCGATTCCGTCGCCGTGCTGCCGGGCGCCGATCGTTTCCAACCGGCCTGGGCGACCCGCGCACACCTGCTCGCCCAGGCCGGTCGGGTGACGGATGCCCGGGTCGCCTACCAACGGGCGATCGCGCTGTGCGCCGATGCCGGCATCCGTTCGCGCCTGCAGGAGCAGTGCGCGCTGATCGGCACGGGCTGACGGCTCGGCTCAGGCCGATTCCGGCTCGGGCTCGGGCTCACGGACGGGGTGCATGAACGGTTCAAGGGCCGAGAGCGTGCGGTCCATCGCCGTGCCGAGCCGGGCGACCTGCCCCGCGGTGATCGGCTCCTGCCGCGTCGCCGCCGCCTCGATCTCGGCGCACACGGCGGCGAGGGCGCTCGCGCCGACCGTCGCGCTGCTGCCGCGGAGGCGGTGCGCCAGCTCCACCACGTGCTCGTGGTCGAGGGCTTCGATCCCGGCGCTGATCGCGCGCAGCCTGCTCTCGCCTTGGCCGGCGAAGCTCCGGAGCAGCCAGCCCTTGGTTTCCGCGCCGACGTCGTCGAGATAGCCGAGGACTTCGTAGTCGATCACGGCATCGTGAGGACGGGAAGCGATGGGGGCCGCATCCGGGCAGTCGCCGAGAACGGTTCCCGCCCCCGTCACCGTTGCCAGCGTCTCCGCGAGTTCGGCCGGCCGGATCGGCTTGGTGAGGTAGAGGTCCATGCCCGCCTCGAGGCACGCCTGCCTCGCCTCCGTGGTCGCACTCGCGGTGAGAGCGATGATCACGGGCTGGCGGATGCTGTCACCGAGACCCCGGATCCGGCGCGCGGCCTCGAGGCCGTCCATGACGGGCATGTGCACGTCCATCAGCACGACGTCGTACGCGACGGCTCCGACGGCCTGCACGGCCTCGAGCCCGTCGCTCACGGTGTCGACGCGGTGGCCGCCGCGCGCGAGCATCAACTGAGCGACCTTCTGGTTGATGAGGTTGTCTTCGGCGAGCAGGATGCGCAGCCCCGGAGTGGGGGGAATCGGCGAGGATCGACCCGGCGGAGTGGACGGGTCTGCCGGCCAGGACCCCGGGCGTTCCCGCCCGGCACTCTCGTGGGTCGCGGCGTCATCCCGGCGTCGGCGCTCGGGGCGACCGCTGCTCAGCCAGTCGACGCCGGTCGCCAGGGGATGGTGAATGCGAAGGTGGAGCCGACCCCGACGGTACTCGTCACCTCGATCCGGCCCCCCATGATCTCGACCAGGGCCTGACTGATCGCCAACCCCAGACCCGAACCGCCATACACCCGCGTCGTGGACGCATCCACCTGACTGAA
>NZ_JASJXJ010000116.1:0-12995 GCF_035018685.1 Cryobacterium sp. RTC2.1 | reverse complement strand
ATAAGAGACAGGTCATACCGGTCACTCTACGGAAGACCACCGACATTCCACCGGCATCCGCACGCCCATGAATCACCTGTGGACAACCTGGTCAAGGAGCATTTTTGTGGAGAACTTCTCTGACAGGCGCTAGCGCCCGGGGCCGACGGCTATCGCGTCACTTCTTCGAGCTCGCGTGCAAGTCTCCGATGTGGCCCGGCGCGGTGACGTCCAGGACGCGCTGGACGAACGCACCGTACTCATCCATGTAGTGCCGGAGAAAGTCCCTGGTGCCCGCATCGGTAATTTCGCCGTCGCCCGTGAAGACCGTCGGATCGAACTTGATGTACGCCTCCGGGGAGTTCAACTGGGGGGCATCGAGGAAGCTCAGCACGCTGCGCATGTTCGACTGCATGACGGCGGTGCCGATATTACCCACGGAGGCGCCGATGATTCCGGTGGGCTTCCGCGCGAAGGAGTTGGTCCCCCAGGGCCGCGAACCCCAGTCGATGGCATTCTTCAGGGCCCCCGGTATCGACCGGTTGTATTCGGGCGAAACGATCAGGATCCCGTCGGAGCCTTCGATGGCAGCTTTGAGGGCGCGCCCCTCCGGTGGATAGTCGGCGTCGAAGTCCTGGCTGTAGAGGGGAAGGTCCCGGATGGGGATTTCCGTGAAGTGCAGGTTCTCCGGGGCGAGCCGGATCAGCGCCCGGGAGAGCGTGCGATTGATGGAGGTGGAGGACAGGCTTCCGACGAAGTAGCCGATCGTGTGTGACGTCATTTCCGTGTTCTTTCCGGAGCGCCCGAACGGCCACGTCAAACGACTGTCCCCGGCATCTCCTGTGTGATGAGCCGACTCCTCCGTCCTATCACACAGTCGTGATCAGCCACACAGTCCGGATCAGCGGGTCATGCTCCGCGGCGGCACCGTGAAGCTGTCCCCGCCGTACTTCTCGTTGGCGACGCTCATGACATCCGGCCACATCCGGTGCCGGGCGGTCGCGGCCTGGCCGCTGTCGAAGTACGTCGTCCGCTGGTCCTGGCCGTCGCCGGACACGTTCACAACCCCGACGACGGTGGCGACCTTCGTGCTGGCCCCGCTCATCCAGGTGTCCTTGTTGTCGTCGGTGGTGCCGGTCTTGCCGATCATCGGCACCCGGGGCGTGGTGGCTCGGTAGGAGGCCGCCGCCGTTCCGCTCGTCATGACCCGTTGCATCGCATAACTCATCCCCGCGGCGACGTCCGTGCTGACGGACTGGGTGCAGTTCGACGTCGGCGCGGGAATCTCCGTACCGTCCGGCCCGGTGATCCTGTCGATCAGGATCGGCGTGCACGTCACGCCGTCGTTTGCGATCCCGGCATAGGCGGCCGCCATGGTGAGGGGCGCGATCTCGTTTGTTCCGAGCACGGATGCCGCGCCCTGCTCGAGCGCATTCCCGTCGGCACGGTGCACGCCGAATGCTTCGGCCGTCTTGCGAATGCCGCACAGGTCGAGTTCCTTGGCCATACCGATGAAACCCGTGTTGATCGACTGGATGGTCGACTGCAACGCCGAACTGTACGAGCCGTTCTCCGACGAGGAATCGTTCTTCGGGTTGAATGCCGCCCCGTAGCTTTGCGGCCCGTTGCAACTGTCCTCGAACGTCCCCCAGTTCGACCGGGGCCGGGAACTCACGGACTCGGAGAGGGAATGACCTTCGTTGAGCCACTCGGCAAGGGTGAAGACCTTGTACGTCGACCCGGTCTGGAACCCGTTGGAGCCGCCCTGGCCGAGGTCGGTGTTGTAGTTGATGCCGCTGAAGTTGTCTCCGGTCGCCTGCACGGCAGGATCCTGGCTGTAGTCCTTGTTCTGGGCCATGTCGAGCACTCGCCCGGTTCCGACCTCCACACTCGTGATGACCCCGCCGACGTCCCAGCCCGGATACGTCGCAGGCACGTTCGACTTCATTGTGGTCTCGGCGGCGGACTGCAGATCGAGGTCTAGGGTCGTGTAGACGTTGTACCCGCCGAGTCGCACGTTGGCCAGCCGTGTCTCGGCATCCGCCCCGAATGCCGGGTCGTTGCGAAGCGTTTGCATGACGAGGTCGCAGAAGTAGGCGCTGCCGCCTGCTGTCTGGCACCCGGTGCTCGGCTCGGTGATGGTCGGTTCGATCGGGGCGTTGATCGCTGCATCGTGATCTGCCTGGCTGATCTTGCCGTGCTCGAGCATCGCATCGAGGATGTAATCGCGCCTGTCCTTGTTGTCAGCATAACCGTTGGCCACACCGTTTGTCGCGCTGTCCGGCTTGTCGAGCTGGAATTTGACCGGGTTGTTGACGATCGCGACGAGGCTCGCGGCCTGCGGCAACGTGAGGTTGGCCGCCGTGGTGTTGAAGTAGTAGCTCGCCGCGGCCTCGATTCCGTAGACGGAGCCGCCGAAGCCCGTGATGTTCAGGTACTGGCGCAGGATTTCGTCCTTGGAGTACTTCTTCTCGAGGCCGATGGCGAGGCTCATCTCCTTGAGCTTCCGGTCGGGGCTCGCCTCGGTGGCCGTGTTGTAGCAGTCCGCGCGTTCCGTCTCGTCGGTGAGCGCTTCGCACTTCTGCACGAGCACGTTCTTCACGTACTGCTGGGTGATCGAGGAGCCGCCCCTGGCTGTGCCGGTGAAGACGGTCGAGACGATGCCGGTCACGGTGCCCCAGATGTCGACGCCCCCGTGGTCGTAGAAGCCCGGATCCTCTCCCGAGGTCGCGGCATCCTTCACGAACGGGCTGATCGCGTCGAAGGCGACCTCGACGCGGTTCTGGTCGTAGAACGACGCGAGGAGGTAGGGGGTTCCCGCGCTCGTGGTCGCATAGAGGTTGCTCTTCTGCGACAGCCGGCCGATCTCGAGGTCGTCGGGCAGGTTCACGGCGATGACGGTCACGACGGTCGCGATGACGGCCACGACGACACCCATTGCGATCAGGACGATGGAACGACGGCGGAGTCGACGGCCCTTCTTCCTGCTGGGCGGCGAAATTGTCATGGTACGACTATGGCTTTCATTTCTGGACGAGTGGTACGAAGAAGGCGGATGCCGCCGGACCCGCGGGTCCACCGGCATCCGCCTTGGAGTGGCTGCTAGGCGTCGACGACGACGGAGGTGATCACCGGGATGCGGCGGTACTTACGCTGCATCCACCGTGTCACACTCTGGGTGAAGATCTCTTCGAGCTCGGGCCCGTCGACGATCTTGACCTTGTTCGCCGCGCGGAGAGCGTCGTCGATGGACTTCGTCGCGCCCTGGATCCAGGCGTTGTCCTGCACGAAGCCGCGGGCGATGAACTCGACCGGTTCGACGAGCGCGCCGGTGCGGGTGTCGAGGATGCCGAGGATCGTGACCGCGCCGTCGTTGGAGAGCTGCACGCGGTCGGCGAGGGCCTCTTCGGAGGCGACACCGCCGACGGTCATGCCATCGACGAGGACGATCTCGGCCGGAACGCGGCCGACGATCTTGGCGACGCCGTCGACGAGGTCGACGACCACGCCGTCTTCGACGACGAGCACCTGCGCCTCGGGGACACCCGTGCGGATCGCGAGCTCGGCGTTGGCCTTGAGGTGGCGCCATTCGCCGTGGATCGGCATGACGTTCTTGGGCTTGACGAGGTTGTAGCAGTAGACGAGCTCGCCGGCGCTCGCGTGGCCGGAGACGTGCACCTTGGCGTTGCCCTTGTGCACGACATTGGCGCCCCAGCGGGTGAGGCCGTTGATGACCCGGTAGATCGAGTTCTCGTTGCCGGGAATGAGCGAGCTCGCGAGGAGGACGGTGTCGCCCTCGCCGATCTTGATCGTGTGTTCGCGGTTCGCCATCCGGGAGAGGGCTGCCATCGGCTCGCCCTGCGACCCGGTGCAGATCATCGTGACCTGGCTGTCCTTCATCCGCTCGAGCGCCTTGACGTCGACGATGAGGCCCTTCGGCACGTGCAGGAAGCCGAGTTTCTCCGCGATGGCCATGTTGCGCACCATCGAGCGGCCGACGAAGGCGACCTTGCGGTTGTGCCTGGCCGACGCGTCGATGACCTGCTGGATGCGGTGCACGTGGCTCGCGAAGCTCGACACGATGATACGGCGCGGCGCGGTGCGGAACACCGAGTCGATGGCCGGGCGGATGTCTTCCTCGGTCATCGTGAAGCCGGGAACCTCGGCGTTGGTCGAGTCCGTCATGAAGAGGTCGACGCCCTCTTCACCGAGACGGGCGAAGCCGGGGAGGTCGGTGAGGCGGTTGTCGAGCGGGAACTGGTCCATCTTGAAGTCACCGGTCGCGAGCACGAGGCCGGCTTCGGTGCGAATGGCGACGGCGAGTCCGTCGGGGATGGAGTGGTTCACCGCGAGGAATTCGAGGTCGAACGGGCCGAAGCTGCGACGCTGGCCTTCCTTGACCTGCTGGAGCTTGGGGGTGATCCGGTGTTCTTCGAGCTTGGCGCTCACGAAGGCGAGGGTGAGCTCGCTGCCGACGACGGGGATGTCCGCGCGCTCGCGGAGGAGGTACGGAACGCCGCCGATGTGGTCCTCGTGGCCGTGGGTCAGCACCACGGCGACGACGTCCTGCATCCGGCTGCGGATGTAGGAGAAGTCGGGCAGGATCACGTTGACGCCGGGCTGGGTCTCCTCGGGGAACAGCACCCCGCAGTCCACGATGAGCAGCTTGCCCTTGTGTTCGAAGACGGTCATGTTGCGACCGATCTCGCCGAGGCCGCCGAGGGGGACGATGCGCAGTCCCCGCTTGATGAGGGACGGCGGGCTGTTCAGGTCGAGTTCGTGCTTAGTCAATTAAATAAACTCATTTCTTGGCGAAACCGCGCACAGGGCAACCGGTCTCATAGCCGGCGCCGGGTCTATCCGGCAGCCGTGGTGACGGGGTTATGCAAATCAGAAGGTGATGCGCGCGTCAGGTCGCGAGGCCGTGAGCCTCATTCGACTGGGCGAAGCCGTGGAAAGCCATCCGGGTGTGTGGAACCGCAGAGCGTGAAAGCGCAGCTGTGGATGGCCGTTGAATCGCGCTGTCAACTCCCAATTCTACCGCATGCGGGCCGCCAGCTCCCCCGGCGGTTCTCCCGCCGTCCCCAGCCGACTCGGAGACTTCGCTAATAGCCTGCGATTATGCCTTCTTCTTCCCCCCTGTACGACGCCCCGCTCACCCTCATCGACGGCACGGAGACGACATTCGCCGACTACCGCGGCAAGACCGTTCTCGTGGTCAATGTCGCATCCAAGTGCGGCTTCACGCCCCAGTACGCGGGCCTCGAGGACCTCTACGAGCGCTTCAAGGACGACGGCCTCGTCGTCCTCGGCCTGCCGTGCAACCAATTCATGGGCCAGGAGCCCGGGGAGTCCGCCGACATCGAGGCGTTCTGCCAGCTGAACTACGGTGTCACCTTCCCGATGACCGAGAAGGTGGATGTCCGGGGCAAGCACCAGCATCCGCTCTACGCCCAGCTCACCAGGTTCAAGTCCGGCCTGCTGCCCGGCCTCGTCAAGTGGAATTTCGAGAAGTTCCTCGTGAACGCAGAGGGCCAGATCGTGGACCGCTTCGCCTCGACCGTCGAACCCGAGTCACCAGAGCTCGTCGGCGCGATCGAGAAGACGCTCGCCTCCGCCGCCGCCTGACCCGGGTTCAGTAGCTCGAGGTGCAGACGCAGAGCTCGTTGCCCTCGACATCGGCGAGCACCCACCACTCGGGGGCGTGCTCGTCGGTGAGCAGCGTGCCGCCGGCCTCGACGATCGCGCTGACGCGTTCCTCGGCGTCGTCACCCGGCACGTAGACGTCCAGATGGATACGATTCCGGTCGGTGCGGGCAATCTCCATGTGCTGGAACCAGACCCTCGGCCCATGACCCCGCGGGTCGACGAGTTCCACGTCGCCGTCGCCGTCGGCCGGCAGCTCGACATAACCGAGGCCGACGCGCCAGAACGGCCGGATCGAGTCGGCGTCCGTGCAGTCGATCGCTACGTCGTACCGGGCGGGCGTCACGGCCCTGCCTTCCGCACCGAGCTCATTCGCGAGCGCCTGGATCTGCAGGGCGAGCCGGAGGTCGCGTTCGGTCACGCCGCCGAGATCATGCGAGCGGAGCCGGAAGGCGACCGTCCCGTAGCCGAGTTCGACGTCGGGATGGTGGCCTGCGGCATCCGCCGCCTCGGCGACGCGGTCGAGGAAGCGCACCGCAGAGGCGAAATCGCTCGTGCGGTAGCTCGCGTGCAACGCTCCATCGAGGTGTACGAACGGGCCGCCCTCGAGCACGGGGCCGGTCTGCACGGGACTCTGGATCGAACCGGTTGCGCTCATGTACCTCACTCTGCTCCGGCGCCCGCCGGCGGTCAAGAGAATGAGGCCTGCGAAAGCCGGCGGGAAGCGCGGCGGACCGCCGCGGTGACCCTCCCGACGCGTCCTTCACGGATGCGCCCTCGCGGGGCGTAACACTAATCACTTTGCCCTATTCTGCGGGCCTCCTGCGTGCTAATCTCATGCGTTATGCACAGTCTGGACAGGGTCGACCTCCAACTCCTCCGCGCCCTCTGCGTAGAGCCGCGCAGCACCTTCGTGGCCCTCGCCCAGCGGCTGGGATTGTCCAGGAACACCGTGCAGGCGCGGATGGCACGGCTCGAAGAATCCAACGCGTTCCTGGCCTTCGATCGCCGGATCAATCCGATCGCCCTCGGCCACCCCCTGACGGCGTTCATCCAGGTGCACCTGCAGCAGAAGAGGCTCAGCCAGATCGTCGCAGAACTCAACCAGATCCCCGAGATCGTTCAGGCCCACGGAATGAGCGGGTCGACGGACCTGCTCGTCCTCGTCGTGTGCACGGATGCCGACGACCTGTTCCGCATCGACGGCACGATCCTTGCGTGCGAGGGCGTCGATCGCACGGAGACCTCGCTCGCCATGGGCGAGCTGATCCCGTACCGGATCACCCCGTTGCTCGACCGGGTGACCCGGGAGCGCGGCCCGGCGAACCGCGCCGACGTCGATATCGACGACGAGGCCTGAGTCCGACGGAACGACCGCCCAGCACCGCGCAGTGTCCACAATCTATTTGATAAATTCATCATATAGGTATATAAAGAAGTAATGATGTTTAGTGGCGTAGACCCCCGGTGAGCGTCACCAGACTGACCTCCCTCATCCGTCGCAGCGGGCGGATCGCAGAGCAGGCCCCGCAGGCCCCCGCCCTGTTCCCCGGCGCCGGGATCTTCGGCGGCAGCATCCAGGTGCGCTTCATCAATGCCGGCGGCTGCAACGACTGCGCCCAGGAAGTCGCCAGTGCCTTCGGCCCTGTCTACGACGTCGAGCGCTACGGCGTGCGGCTCGTCGCCTCGCCTCGTCATGCTGACGTGCTGCTGATCTGCGGTTCGGTGACCAGGAACATGATCGAACCGCTTCGGCGCACGGTCGTCGCGACCCCCACCCCCCGTTTCGTCGTCGCCGTCGGCGACTGCGCGATCACGGGCGGCGTCTTCGCCGACGGCTACGGTGTCGCCGGCCCGGTGTCCGACTTCGTGCACGTCGACCTCGTTGTCCCCGGTACTCCGCCGGAACCTGCCGCCATCGTCGAAGCCCTCCGACGGATGACCGGGCGATGAACGCCGTCCAGTCCGGCCTCGTCGTCCAGGCCCTGCTCGCGCTCGCCGCCGTTGCGACCGGCCTGCTCAGTCCCGTCTCGTGGCGGTCCCGCGCGACCGGCGCGCTCTGCGCCCTCCTCGGCCTCGCCGGCATCGTCACCGGGGCCGCAGCGCTCGGCGGGGCGAACGGCACCCTGACCATCCCGCTCGCTCTCCCGATCGATCCCCTCGTGCTCTCCCCCGACCGGCTCGGCGGCCTCTTCATGATCGTCGTCTCCGCGGTCGGCGCCCTCGTCTCCCTCTTCGGGATCGGCTCGGCCCGCGGCGCGGAGGCCTCACGCACTTCCTGGGCGGCCATGGCCGTCTTCCTCGGCGGCATGCAGCTCGTTCCCGCCGCGACCGACGTCGTGTCCTTCCTGCTCCTCTGGGAGATCATGACCCTCGGCTCCACCGTGCTCCTCCTCGCCGACCACGCGAGCCGGAGCACCGTCTACTCCGCCGCGATCTGGTACTCGGCGATGTCCCAGCTGAGCTTCTTCTTCGTGCTCGCCGGCTTCGGCGTGCTCGTGGCCGCCACCGGCGGTACCGGCTTCCAGACGCTCGCGACCGTGCCGGCCGATTCCTGGCCGGCGAACCTAGCGTTCGTCCTCCTCCTGCTCGGCTTCGGCGGCAAGGCGGAGCTCGTCCCGCTGCACGTCTGGGTTCCCCGGGTGCTGCCAGAGGCGCCGAGCCACGTCGCCGCGGCGATGAGCGGCGCAATGGTCAAGATCGGCGTCTACGGCGCGCTCCTCGTCTGCGTGCGCCTGCTGCCCTCCGGCCCGCCGTGGTGGGGCGTGCTCATCCTCGTGCTCGGCGGTGTGTCCGCCGTGTACGGCATCCTGCAGGCCTCCGTCGCGAGCGACCTCAAGGTGCTGCTGGCCTACTCGACCACAGAGAACATGGGGCTCGTCTTCCTCGGCCTCGGGGCATCCGTGTTGCTGCGCAGTTACAACGCGACGGCCGCCGCCGACGCCGCCCTCGTCGCGGCCCTTCTACTCATGGTGAGCCACGCCGCCTTCAAGACGACCCTCTTCCTCGGTGCCGGCGCCGTCGCGCACGCGACCGGCGAGCTCAACCTCGACCGCCTCGGCGGCCTGGGCAAACGGATGCCGTGGACGGCAGGCACGTTCGGCCTCGCCAGTCTCGGCGCGGCATCGCTCCCGATCACGAGCGGCTTCGTCGCCGAGTGGATGCTGCTGCAGGCGCTGATCCACGGTGCCCGGCTCGACGGTGAGGTCGTCTCCGTCGCCGCGTCGATCGCGATGCCGCTCGCCGTCGCCGTGCTCGCCCTCACCGCGGGACTCGCACTGCTGACCTTCGTCAAGGCATACGGCATCGCATTCCTGGCCCGGCCGCGCTCCCGGAAGGCGAGCATCGCCCGCGAGGTGCCCTGGGTGATGCGCGTCCCCCTCGTGCTCGGCGCCCTCGCCGTCGTCGGCCTCGGGCTCATGCCCGGCCCGCTCGCCGCGGCCATCGCCGCGGCCGTCGGCCCCGTCATCGTTCCCGACGTGCACACCGTCGGCCTCGCCGGCGTCAGCCTCTCCGGAATCGACGCCGTGCTCGACCCTGGCACCCTCGTCATCCTCGCGGGACTCGTCCTCGTGCCGATCCTCGTCATCGTCGCCCTCGGCGCCCGGCGCCACCCCACCCGGGTGGACCCGCTGCCCTGGGCCGGTGGCGGCTCGAGGCTCCGGCCCCGGATGCAGTACACCGCGACCTCATACGCCGAACCACTCGTGCGGGTCTTCGACGACGTGCTGCGTCCGTCGCGCGACGTCGAGGTCACCCATGTCGGCGAGTCCAGGTACCTCGTCGAGAAGGTGCACGTCGAACAGACCGTCTCCGACGTGATCGAGACCCGGCTCTACCGGCCGGTCCTGAACGCGGCCCAACGCTTCGGCCTCGCCGCCCGGCGCGCACAGGACGGCAGCATCCACCGCTACCTCGGCTATTCGTTCGCCGCCCTGCTCGTCGTGCTGATCGCGGTGTCGCTGTGATGCGCGTGGGCACGGGCGCTGCGGCGCACGCGGTCGAGCTGACCTGGGCCGGCATCGGGGCCCCCATCCTGATGGCCGTGCTGCAACTCGCGCTCTTCGTCTTCCTGGCCCCGCTGCTGATCGGCGTGATCCGCCAGGTGCGCGCCCGGCTCGAGGGCCGCGCGGGAGCCGGAATCTGGCAGCCCTGGCGCGACGTGCGGAAGCTCCTCGCCAAGGAGCCTGTGCACGCGGCGGACTCGAGCTGGATGCTGTCGGTCGGCCCGATCGTGCTGCTCGTCTCGAGCCTGCTGCTCTGCGTGCTGCTCCCCCTCGTCGGCACCCTCGCGCTTCCTCTCATCCCGAGCGACCTCTTCGTGATCGTCTCTGTCATGCTGATCGGCGTCGTCGCGCTCGCCCTCGTCGGGCTCGACGGCGGCACCGCATTCGGCGGGATGGGCTCGAGCAGGCACATGACGGTCGCCGCCCTCGTCGAGCCGACCCTGCTGCTCTCGATCTACGCCCTCTCGATCCCGGCGGGCAGTTCGACGCTGTCGCTGATCGTGCAGACCCGGCTCCAGACGCCCGCCGTGATCATCTCCCCCGTGAGCCTGCTCGCGATGGTCGCCCTCGCGATCGCGATCATGGCCGAGACGAGCCGGCTGCCCATCGACAACCCCTCGACGCACCTCGAACTCACGATGCTGCACGAGGCCATGGTGCTCGAAAGCTCCGGGCGCGACCTGGCCTGGCTCGAACTGGGCTCCTGGCTCAAGCTCGCCGCCCTGCTCGGCCTGCTCGGCAACCTCATCGTGCCGTGGGGCGTCCTCACCGACTTCACCGTACCCGGTCTCCTCCTCGGCGCCGTCGCAGTCGCCGCCAAGGTGCTCGCCCTGGGCACCGCGCTGAGCGTCGGCGAGGTCTTCCTCGCCAAGGCGCGCCTGTTCAGCGTGCCCGAGCTGCTCGCGGGGTCGTTCGCCCTCGCCCTGCTCGCCGTCACCGCCTCCTACCTGGTCGCTTAGGAGCATCCGTGTTCGAAACCACCTACCCGCAACTCATCGGCCTCTGCACCGGCACGCTGCTGCTCACGAGCGCGCTGATGGTCTGGCGGCACTCGATGCTCGCCTCGATCCGCCTGCTCGCCGTACAGGGCCTCGCCCTGGCCGCGCTCGTCGCCGTGATCGGCGTGCAGAAGGGCGAGCTCGAGGTCATCCTCGTCGCCGTGCTCGTGCTGCTCGTCAAGGGCCTCGGCCTGCCGTGGGTGCTCGCCCACGAGTCGAAGGCGACGACCCGAACGGATGAGGCCCCGCGCCTGAACCCGACGGCCTCGCTCCTGACCGTGGCCCTGCTCACGATCCTCGCCTATGTGGTCTCCAGCCGGGTGCTGGCCAGGGACACGAGCGTGTCCGCGCACGCCGCGCCGATCGGGCTCGCCATGGTGCTGATCGGCTTCCTGCTGCTCGTCACCCGGAGGCAGGCGCGGTCGCAGCTGATCGGCTTCCTCGTGCTCGACAACGGCATCGCGACCGTCGCCTTCCTGACGAGCGGCGGCGTCCCGCTCGTGCTCGAGCTCGGCATCTCCCTCGACGTGCTCCTCGTCGTGATGATCCTCTACGTCTTCGCGGGGCGGATGCACAACAAGTTCGGCAATACGGACATCGACCAGCTGAGAAAGTTGCATGACTGATGGCCCCGTACCTGTCCTTCGCACTCTGGACCCCGCTCGCCCTCCCGGTGCTGTTCGCGCTCCTGAGCCTCACGGTGCCGTCCCCGCGGCTGCGCCGGCTCGGTCCGATCGCCTCGAGCCTGGCCGTGCTCGCCTCCGGGGTGATCCTCGTCGTCGCCGTGCTGCACGACCAGGTGCCGACTCTCGGCGGCGTGCTCCGCGCCGACGCCCTCTCGGCCTACCTGCTCACGGTCGTCGGAGCCATCGGCCTCGTCTCGACCTGGGGCGGACTCGGCGGCGGCGGCCACTCCCAGACTCCCGCGCGCTGGGCGGGCTCCTACGACGGCCTGATCTCGGTGTTCCTCGCCGCCATGTCACTCGCCGTCGTCGCTGACAACATCGGCCTGATGTGGGCCTCGATCGAGGCGACGACGATCACCACCGCGTTCCTGGTCGGCGCGCACCGCACCGGCAAGTCCCTCGAGGCCTCCTGGAAGTACGTGATCCTCGGCTCCGTCGGCGTCGCGATCGCCCTGCTCGGCATCCTGCTGATCTACGCAGCCTCCCGGGCCACCGGCGAGGCGACGCTGTCCTGGCTCGTGCTCAGCCAGCCGGGCCTGCCCCTCGACCCCGCACTCGTCCGTGCCGGCGGCGCCCTCGCTGTGCTCGGCTTCGCGACCAAGGCCGGCCTCGCACCGATGCACAGCTGGTTGCCGGATGCCCACAGCCAGGCGCCCGCGCCGGTGTCCGGCCTGATGAGCGGCGTGCTGCTTGCGGTCGCCCTGTACGCGATCCTGCGGGTGCAGACCATCACGGACGCCGTGATCGGCCCGGACTTCCTCCGGGCGATGCTGAGCGTGGCCGGCCTGCTCTCCCTGTTCGTCGCCGCCGCCCTGCTCATCCGCCAGCGCGACTTCAAGCGGATGCTCGCATACTCGAGCATCGAGCACATGGGCCTGATGGCGATCGGCGCCGCGGTCGGCGCCGCCGCCCTGCCGGCCGTGCTGCTCTACATGCTCGGCCACGGACTCGTGAAGGCGACGCTCTTCGTCGTCTCCGGCCGGATCCTCGAGGTCGAGGGCACACCGACGATCGCCAACGTCCGGGCGCTGCTCGTGCGCCGCCCGGGGCTGGCGATCCCGTGGCTCGTCGCGATGGCGGCGCTCGTCGGATTTCCCCCCTTCAGCATCTTCTTCTCCGAGGTGGGCATCATCCTCGCCGGCTGGTCCGCAGGCATGGGCGTCGTCGTCGGCATCGCCCTCGTCCTCCTGCTCGTGATCTTCGCGAGCCTCACCCGGCTCACCGTCGCGCTCACCATCGGTTCCCCGCACGACGCCCTCGACCACAACCCGCCGATCCTGCCGGAGCAGGTGACCCCGCGCGCGACCGCGCCGGGGGACGAATCGGACGCGGACCGCGAAGCCACGGTCCTGTCCCGCCGCGAGGCGGAGGCAGGGATCGACGGTGCCGGAGTCGTGAACGGTGTCGCTCACGTCGCTGACGGCGGGAACGGTCCTGAACCGTTCCCGATGACCTCCAACATCCGCGTGGCCGCTCCGTTCCCCGACACCGTCGCCGTGACCGTCGTCGACGTCGTCGTCGCGCCGGACCGCTCGACCCACGGCCCGCTGCTCCCCCTCGTGCTCGCCCTCGCCACCTGCGCCGTCGTTCCCTTCATCGCGAACCCGGTCGGCGTGCTGCTCGTGCGCGCCGCCGCCGTACTGGGAGGAGCCCACTGATGACCAACCGCGACACGCCTG
>NZ_JASJXJ010000115.1:0-13038 GCF_035018685.1 Cryobacterium sp. RTC2.1 | reverse complement strand
CAAACTTCCGCTAATCTAACCCCGCGACCTGGGGAGCTTCGATGAGCAGGACTGGGGAATTTCGCTGAGCGCCGTCACGATGCCCTTGGCGGCCTTGTCGACCCGGAACCCCGTGAGGTTCCAGTGTCCTCCCGTGACGTGCAGAGCGTAACCGGAACCGGTCGACCCGGTGGTGAGCACGGCGGCTCGTGAACCGGTGAGGGTGATCGGCGCCGCACCTGTTCCGACGGAGGAGGCCTCGAATTTGCCGGTGTAGGTGCCGTCCGTGAGGTGGATGGTGTCGCCGGGCTTCGCGTTGCCGAGTGCGGTCTTCAACTGAGCGGATGTCGACACGTTCGTGACCGTGGCGGCGTGGGCCGGTCCGGGGGTGAGCACGACCCCCGCCACCGCGACGGCGCCGGTCAGGAGGGCGGCTGCGGCGATGCGGCGCGGCGAAAGTCGCCGGGTGTCGGGGGAGAGTGGGAATGAGCGGGACGGGTGGGTGAATGAGTGGAGCACGAAATCAGCAGCTTCCTGTGGTGTGGAACAGGAAGAATGCCTAACCGGTCGAACCTCGGGTGGACCACGAGATCGACAACTCCCCGTCGGAGTGGACAGGGCACTACGGAACGTCGTCGACGGTACGAAAGCGTCGACAGAATAAGGCAAGTGACATCGGCAGCACCCTGTAATAAGACAGGAGCCGAACCGGTCGCGTGCACGATGGCAGAGGCGGGGCGGGGATCAACAGCAGCCTGCAGATTACGGCAAGAATGCTGCCGGAAACTTGGAACGTTTAGTTCACACGACGATACACGGTCCTGAGGAAAACTCAAATGAACATTTGGTTTTCCCGGGGGTCAACCGTCGGCGCACCGGACGTTCGAGGAACCCTCGCCGGCGTCGGCGGACGTGTTGCTGCACTCGACTACGTTGTTGTTGGCCGGCTTGAGCGCGTAGCCGTAGCCGGGGCCGTTCACCGTGGCCTCGTTGTTACGGAAGGTGTTGCCCACACCCCAGCCGTCGAGGATCTCATGCGTCTGGAACCCATCCATCGGCGAGTTGACGCCGGTGTTGCCATCGATGATCCAGCCGTTGCCCTTGACATCGACCCAGGAATCGGCGCTGGTGATTCCCGAACCGTCGAAGCTGTTCTGCTGGAGGATTCCGTTGCTTGTGCCCTCCTTGATGTCGACGCTTTCCGCGGTCGTCGCCGAGATTTTGTTGCCGATGATCGTGTTCCGGTCGCTCCGGTCCGGCTCGCACCCGCTCACGTCGCACCAGTTGCTCTCGGCCGTTCCGACATAGATGCCCTCACCGAACTTCGGCCGGCGGAGGCCGGTGTCGCTGATCTGGTTGTCGGCGACGCGGTTGTCTGTGCTGTTGTTGCGGAGGTGCACCGCCTCGTCGCCGATCTGGGATACCTGGAGGCCCTGGATGAGCGAGTTCCGGGTCTGGTCCGCCATCACGCCTTTCTGGCCGTTGCGTACGGCGAACCCGACCAGGTGCACGTAGGCGACCCGATCGAGGTGAAGCACGTATCCGCCCTGCACGCCGCCACCGTCGAGGATGCTCCCTGCCGTGCCGCAGAGCGCAACCGGCGCATCGGCGGTGCCTCCACTGCGGAGCGTGAAGGTGCCCTGGTAGACGCCGGGGGCCAGACCGATCACGGTCCCGGGATTCACAGCGTCGAGGGCCGCCTGAAGCTCGCGCGCGGTCGTCACCGTGACCGTGAACGGCGGGCAGCCGGCCACGGTCTCTGGTACCGGAGGAGCCTGTGCCGTCGACGGGGGTGAGGTGGGTTGGGTGATGTTCTGGGTCTGGCCGGTGATGGCGACGATGGCCATGACGGCGACGCCGATGATCGCAAGGCCGAGGATGCCGACGGTGAGCACCCACTGGAGGCGCGACGGCGTGCGGCGGCGCGCCGGGGCATCCGCCCGGTCGTCGCTATCGGGCATCAGGGGGCGCCGCCGACGGACTCGCGCGAAACGATGCCGCGTGAGAGCGACGTGAGCGGTACACGCTCGGCGTACGGATGCCGGATCGCACCGAACTGGGGACCGCTGCGGGTGAGTGCCGTCACGAGAAGCAACAGCGCGAGCAACAGCCAGACCACGGTGAGTGGCTGGAACACGAACCGCGCAACGGTGATTGCCGTCGTCGCGCGCTGCCAGCCGGCGAGGTTGTTGCCTGCGACGACGGCCCCCGACGAGGTCTCGTCCCACACCGGAACGGCGCCGGAGCCCGAGAGCGCGTTGCTCACGACCCTCACCGACCTGGCGTCCCCGACGAGGCTCACGGCGTGGTTGGAGACGGCTCGGATGGTGTTGTCGGTGACACTGGCACCGGCGTTTCGAACGTACACGCCGGTCTGGCTGCCGCTGATCGCGTTGTTGCGCACACTCGTGTCGGTGACCCGGTCCCGGATCGCGATCGACTGGCGGGCCTGGTCCTTCAGGGTATTTCCGGCCACGACGACACCCGATGCCCCGTCGTCGAGCACGATGCCCATATCGTTGCGTGCGATGAGACTCGAGTACACCCCGAGCGCCTGACCTCCGCTGAGTTCGATCCCGTACCTCCGGTTGTCTTCGACCGTGCTGCGGGTCACTGTACTCGAACCGAAGGATTCCACACCGGTTCCGATGGCACTCGGACCGTCGGCCAGCGAGCGGCCGTCGATCGACACTCCGTTACGCCCGTTGTCCGTTGCGGTGATCTGGTCGAACATGATCCCCGAGCTCGATCTGGCCACCGTGAATCCGTCGACGCCGCTGTTGACGGAGCTCGTCCGGGTTACCGTCGTGTCGGTAACGAACCGATGGAAGACGAGGCCGTCGACGAGGCTGTTCATGATCCGGGTGTCGGTGATGGTGACGCCGGCGGCGTGCGTGATGAAAAGACCGAAGGCGTTGCCGTCGATCGTGACGTCCTGGAACCCGGCGGACAGGGTCGCTGCGGAGGGCCCGCTCGAGGCGACGGATCCGGCGGGAGCACGCAGGAGTTCGGGAGGGAGCACGGGGGCGCCGGCGAGAGGGGCGCCTGCGAGCGGGCCTGCGCCGGCCGGGGCGGAGGTATCGGCCGTGCCGGAAGCATCCGCCGTGACCGAGCCGTCGGCTCCTGACGTGTCCGTACCGGAGGCATCCGTCCCTGAGAGCGCGAGCCCGCCCGTCTCCCCGCTCCAGAACCCGAGGTTCGCGATGCGCGCGTGCCCGACCGAGACCGTGCCGTCGATCATCCGGAGATAGGCGCGACCGTCGGACGTGTCGGTGTCGACCGCCCCGGTCCGGGTGTTCCAGCTCTCGATCGCCACGGGGGCCGTCGCCGTGCCGTTGATGAGGACGGAGCCGCCGAGTCCGATCACGGACACGAACGTGCTCGGGTCGCTGCGGAGCCGCAGGGTGAGCCCATCCGTCGCGGTCAGAGACAGGGTCGCGCCGGTCAGGACGACGATGTTCTCGGAGAGCAGATAACCGCCGTCCGGTTGCCGCACAAAGGTCGTCGGGGCGAGGGTGAGCAGGTCGGACACGAGGTAGGGCTGTGCACGGGCCGGCAGGACGAGAGTCACGGAACTGCCCGTGGTGAGTCGGTAGGGGCCCTGGATCCCGGCGACCCGCCACTGGGCGGATGCCGAGACGCTGCGGACATAACTGAGCCGGGCCTTCTCCGCGTTCACGAGGCTCGTCTCGCGGGTCGGGTCTCCGGGATAGAGCACGCCCTGGACATTTCCGTTGCGCGCGATCTCGGCCCGCCCGAAGGCGCTCGTGGGGGAGCGGAACACTCCCGTTGCGACGAGGATGAGCGCTGCCGCGAGTACCCCGGCGAGGATGCCGGCAAGCATGCCCAGCAGCACGAAACGTGCGCCGGGAGGACGCCCCGACTGGCGGTGCCTGCTCGCGATCACCGTCACCCTCGGTGTCCGGGTGCGGGGAACCCGGACCGGCGCAACCCTGGTCCGGGTCACGGGGCCACCGCCGCCTGGGTAAGGGTGCGCGCGTCCTGGCCGTCACCGCCGATGGTGTCGTTGTGGCGGGTGAGCCAGCCCTGCTTGTTCATGGTGACGAGGGCATACGTCTTGATCGGGAGGGCGACGAGGATGACGGCGAGGGCGAGCAGCGGCAGGAGCAACAGGTCCTTCGGGTGGCGGCGCAGGTGTGAGATCCCACGGATGCCGCGGCCGAGAAGCAGCCAGCCGATGGCTGCCGCGAACCCGGCGACGCTCAACTCGAGGCGACTGAAGACCAGGTAGAACAGGGTGATACCCATCGTGAGCGGGGTGAGGAGGATCTGCAGGACGGTCACCTTGGTGATGAACGGTACCCGCCAGAGCCAGCCCCTGGCCATGGCCGTGAGGTAGCACCGGTAGGAGTTGCGACTCCAGCGCACGCGTTGCTTCACGAACGCACGGAAGCCGGTCGGGAACATCGAGAGAGCGCGCGCGGATGCCTGGTGCACGGTCTTGTAGCCCGAGGCGAGCACGAGCCACGTCAGCCGGCCATCATCGCCGGAGATGCAGCGTCGGCCCAGGAAGAATTCGTTCTCGAGATGGTCGAGCACGGGCAGGACCGCGGCACGGCGGTACACCGCGGTCCGTCCGGACACGCAGGGCACAGCCCCTGCCCGTCCCATGGCGGGGACGTAGTCGAGGTAGCGCAGGTCGACCAGCCAGTCTGCGATCCGTCGCCAGACGCTCGTGCCGCTCTGGTAGACGTTCTGCCGGGTGCCGACCGCCCCGACCAAGGGGTCTTCAAAGGGCATTTGCACGTTCCGGAGCAGGTCAGGCTCCCACCAGGTGTCGGAGTCGGTCAGGACGAGCAGGGTGTGCCTCGCCTCCCTGATCCCGGCCCCGAGTGCTGACCTCTTGCCGACGTGGTGGAAGAGGATCGGCCGGACACGTGGATCGCCGATCCGGACGATGCGTTCGTAGGTGTCGACGTCCGCGACGTCGAGCACGATCAGGATCTCGTCGGGATTCTGGGCCCGCCACGTATCGAGACAGCTCAACAGGATGTCCGGATCCTCGTGGAATGAGGGCACGATCACGGAGGTCGACGTCCGGAAGTCGGTGACGATCGGCGGGGCCCGATGCGACAGAATGAAGCGGTAGAGCCAGAGTCCCCAGACGATGGTTCCCGCAATCGCCAGGGGAAAATAGGAAACCACGACTGCCGCGTCGTGCACAACCGCATTCCCGATGGCGCCCCAGTCGAACGCGTAGCCGGGGTCAGCGGACACTGTCGTTTCTGGTGGCATAGGGATCGGGTTCCTTGTGCTCGATTGTGCTGGTCAGCGTTACCACGGGCTGACTCGTCGAAGGTGTGCGGTGATTCAGTTGCGACATTCCGTTCGCACTCAGTAGCGCGGCGTGAGGTCTCTACTGAACCAAAGTAGACAATTCCTCACGTTTTGCAACCGCACTGTGTGGATACACAGGGAGCTCTTACCGTGAGCTAGTCTCTCCGAGGTTCACGGGCATCCGTTGTGAACGGATTGACCCCGGTGATGCGCTCGACGAGCCCGATGGCATGGCGCAGGATGGCACGGGGATCGGCGGAGTAGTCGGATTCCGATGCCTTGCGCATCGCGAAGCGGAGGATGCTGACCGCCAGACCGACGACCATGTGCGCCTCGTCGAGAATGTCCGGCGTGGTCGCCTCCGTGCGCCCGCGGGCCTCGAAACGCTGGAGGACGATGCCCGCGAGCCGGTCTTCGAGTTCGGCAAGACGGATGATCTCGCTTGAGAACAATTCGGGGGTGTTCTCGATGAGCGTGCGCCTGGCCCGGAGAACGTCGCGGTCCGGCTCGCTCGCGACAATCGCGGACTCGATCATCAGGACGAGTTCGGCGAGCACGGATCCACGGTTGCCCGTGATGAATCTCTTCACCGCGCCCTCGGACGGAATGGGAGGGGACGCTCCGAGGAAGGCGGCCTCCTTCGTCGCGAAGTAGTTGAAGAAGGTGCGCTGGGAGACCTGGGCTGCTTCGCAGATCATGTCGACGGTGACGTGGTGGTACCCGTGTTCACTGGCCTGGCTGATCGCGGCTGCTTCGAGCGCGGCCTGGGTGGCGGCGCGCTTGCGGGCGCGCAGCCCCTCGTCGGGCCCCGGGCCGGTGGGGGTGCTCTGCGTGGATGCCGCGGAGCTACTCATACCGCAGCGCGTCGATGGGGTTCTGACGTGCGGCGGCCCTCGCAGGCAGGGTGCCGGCGAGGAACGCGATCAGCATCACCACGCCGACGATGATGGCGATCGAGGCCGGAGCGAACTGCACGACCTGGAGACCGGGCAGGGCCGAGAATATCCCGTTCGCGAGGAGGTTGCTGATGAGCGAACCCACACCGATCGCCGCGATGACGCCGAGTGCGCTGCCGAGGAAGCCGATGAAGACCGCCTCCATGCTGAACAGGGCATAGACGCGGCCGCCGTTCATGCCCATGGCCTTCATCAGCCCGATTTCGCGGGTACGTTCCTGCACGCTCATCAGGAGAGTGTTGACGATGCCGAATCCCGCGGCGATCAGGGCGATCACTGCGAAAGCGTTGAGCACGCCGATGATGACGTTGATCACGGTCTCGAAGGCGCCGATCGTGTCGGCAACTGTCTGCGAGGAGTAGCCCTGCGCGCTGAGGTCATCCTTGATCGCGGTGATCTGTGCTTTCGTCGCCGAGACGTCGAAGTGCGCGACCGCGGTCGCATAGCCGGCGGACACTCCAGCGGGCTCACCGGTGGTTGCGACGGTGTGCAGGTGGGCGACGAGGCTCCGGTTGAGCCCGGCTCCGCTGCCGAGGAGCGTCTCGTTCTGCACGCCGACGACGGTGGCCGTGACGGTCTGCTGGGTTCCGGTGTAGTCGGTGATGCCGATGCTGACTGTTGTGCCGACGGCCGCCTTGGCGTCCGCGTAGCCGAGGTTGTCGAGGTAGGTCGTCGGCAGGAGGAGCTGGTCGCTCGAACTGCTGTTGTCGAGCTGAGCCCCCGCGGCGAGGTCTGCCGTCGTGATGGTCCCGGTCTGGCTGACCGTGAGCTCGAACTTTCCGTTTCCGGCATATTCGACGTAGTCCGGCGAAACCCGCACGGCGGGGTCGACGCTCAGGATGCCTGCGGTCGCCTTGATCTTCGCGAGGTCCGCCGTGGTCAGCGCCTGGATGGTCGAGCCGGGGCGCGACCCGTTGCCGAGGCTCACGGTCGTGGACTTGCTCGGGTCGTAGGCAGCCGGTCCGTCGCTGGCCGTGGCCGTCGCATCCGCTGCCTTGGTGATGGTGAGCACGTCGGCGGCGCCGATCGCCGAAACCTGTCCGTTGATGTAGGCGGTCACGCCGGTGCCGATGCCGCTCGTGATCGTCAGCGTGAAGGCGCCGATGAAGATGGCGACGACGGTGAGACCGGTGCGGAGCTTGTTGCGGAAGCTGTTCTGGATGGCGGAGCGGACGATATCGAGGAACTTCACGAGTGGGCCCCGCCTCTCTTGTGGGTTCCCGTGGGGGAGTCGGCGGTCTCTTCGAGGCCATCGCGGATGAAGATCTGGCGGTCGCAGCGGGCTGCGAGCTCTGTGTCGTGGGTCACGATGATGAGCGTGATGCCGTTCTCCTTGTTGAGCTTGAAGAGGATGTCTTCCACGACGGCTCCAGTGGCGGAGTCGAGGTTTCCGGTGGGCTCGTCGGCGAAGATGACCTTGGGGTTGTTCACGAGCGCGCGCGCGATGACCGCGCGCTGCTTCTGGCCACCGGAAAGGTTCTTCGCCTTGTTCTTGGCCTTGTCGGCCAGTTCGAGCTGTTCCAGTGCGGCCATGCCGCGGGACTTGCGCTCCTTGGCCCCGACGCCGGCGATCGTGAGGGGAAGGACGACGTTTTCCAGCACAGTCGCATTCGCGGTGAGGAAGAACTGCTGGAACACGAAACCGAAGTCCTGGTTGCGGAGCCGGTTGAGTTCCTTCGCCTTGAGCTTCTTGGCATCTGTGCCTTCGACGAGGAGAACGCCGGAGTCTGGATCGTCGAGGAGCGCGAGAAGGTGCATGAGCGTCGACTTGCCCGAGCCGCTCTTGCCGACGATGGCGACGGACTCGCCCGCCTGGATGTCGAGGGAAACGCCCTTGAGCGCATCAAAGCGGTTGGCTCCACTGCCATAGGACTTGCCTATGACCTGCGCGGACAGGACGGGAACACTCATGCTGGCTTTCCTTCGTTGGGTGGCTGGAGCGCTTCGCTCGACCCGCGGAAGCCGTCATGGCCAGCGGATGCTGGCGAAAACAGTGCGCAGACAATAAATTTACAGTAGCTGCACATTCACGGCGCTCGCTGGGAGACGACTGGGAACCAGCCGACATTCATCTCCCAGTCATCCCAGCGTACGACGTGCATTCCGGGTGTCACGCCAGCGGATGTCGGCCGGTGCGGTTCAGAGGTCGAGCGTCTCGTTCGGTTCGAGGGCGAAGAACTCCCCACCGACCTGTTCGGTCGCCGCGGTGATACGCAGATTGGAGAGGTCCTTGCCTGCGCGCGACAGCAGCATTTCGTGGGTCGGGAAGGTGCGGCGCGGCTTCACGGCGAGCACGTAGTCGATCACTTCACTGATCTTCAACCAGGGCGCGCCGGCCGGAACGGCGAGCGTGTCGACATCCACTCCTGCCGGGACCGTGAAGGAATCGCCGGCGTAGTACAACCGGTCGTTGACGAGCACGCCCACGTTGTCGATCACGGGGATCGAGGAGTGGATGACGGCGTGGGTGCGCCCGAAGAAGCGAAGGGTGAACTCGCCGACCGTCACGGTGTCGCCGTCGTGGACGACTTCGACGGGGTATCCCGATGCCGCTGCGACGACCCCCGCCGGTCCGAAGATCCGCACATCGGGGCTGAAGGCGATGATGCGGTCGAGCTGTTCGGGGGTCCAGTGGTCCGGGTGCTCGTGTGTGATGACGACGGCATCCGCCCGTGCCGTGTCGGTCACTGCCGTCGTGTAGGAACCCGGATCGATGTAGAGCTTGCGTCCCGCTACTTCGACGATCAGGGCCGCGTGCTCGAGCTTGGTCAGTTTCATTTCGGTCCGTTCTGTCGGGTGTCTGGACCGAGCTAATACCCAGATGGCCGGGTGATGCAAGCCGACGACGTGCCGTGTCGTCTGCTCGGTTTGGAGCGGACCCGATCCGTGTGGCATACTCGGTAAGTTGCAAAAACGGCCCCATCGTTTAGCGGCCTAGGACATCGCCCTCTCACGGCGGTAACGCGGGTTCGAATCCCGCTGGGGTCACAATTGCCCGGTTCCCTTGAAAATAGAGGGAACCGGGCTTTCTTGTTTAAGCGCCCCGGAAGGGTCGTTTTCGGGTTTGGCAATATTCTGGCAATATCCGATTTGCAGGCCATCTGATCGAGGGCCGTTGCGACACTGTCAGGCGCCCCAAGCCCAGCACGGGCGTGCAAGGCCTTGTGCCCGGCCGCAAACGAGTTCAGCGTGGGAGCATGAGACGAATTATGTTCGGTGGCGCCTCGTTCTTGACGGCAGATCGAATCGGTGACGCACTCGTTGCCCTTTTGGTCGTCCTCAATGTCAAGAGCTGCTCCGCGGTCGCGCGCATTCCCGTTGTTCTCATCAACGGCACGATCGTGACTGCAACGTTGCTCCTCGCACCGGCAAGCCCGTTCCTGGTCATTCCAGAAGAATCACCGTGGCCTGAACCCGATGCGTCGGAGACCGTCACTCACCTCTCGAATCTCGAAGTGCTGGCTTCCGCCCCGAGCCAGAACGGGTACCTGGAAACGATCGCAGTCCCGGACTGCGAATGGAGTGACCCGGACCTGGACGATCTCTGATGATGACGAAGTAGGTGCCAGACCGCGAACGGCACGTCTCCCTGGTGTAGCCAACGGGGGTCGGGATCGTGACGATGCGAATCTGTTTGTGCCGATTGATGTTATTCCGAAGTCGGTGGAGTACGTTGCGGATATGCAACGGAGGCGCGTGAACCAAGCAGGTAGTAAGAATCGCGGGTGCGATGTCGATGCCTGACCGACTAGCCGCGACGGAGGACTCGTTGAACGCTCTGACGGGTGACGAATCGCGCCTGTATGAGCCCCTTCTGGCTCTGTTGCCTGTCGACGGGCTGTCCATCTCCACGTTCGGCCACATTCTCGCCGCTGAAACAATTTCCGCGAGCGACGCGCAATCGTTCCGGCTCGACGAGCTGCAATTCGATCTTGGTGAGGGCCCGTGCTGGGACGCGCTGGAGACTGCGGCGCCAGTCCTGGAGCCGGACATCCGTGAACGGCCCAACCACGTGTGGCCGGCCTTTTCGGAAGCAATCATCGCCGAAGATTTCGGTGCGCTCTTTGCTTTTCCATTGATGCTGGGCCCGCTGCGCATCGGGGCGATCGACCTGTACACGAACCACCCGTTTCGCCTCGGTGAGCAAGACATCCGGCACATCGAGATCCTCGCAACCGTGGTGAGCCGGATGGTTCTCTCTCGAGCTCTCCGGCTGTCCGAAAGTGACCTCGTGGGTGAGGCCGACACGGCCACCCGGCGGGCATTCTCTCGTCGGGAGATCCATCAGGCCACGGGCATGGTCCTGGCGCAGCTGGGCATTCCCGCCACGGATGCCTTCCTCGTGATCCAGGGACATGCGTTCGCCGCCGGACGATCCATGCTCGACATTTCAGCCGAGATCATCGACCGTCGATTGAGCTTTGCCGTGAACGAAAAGCAGATCGAAGGGTCTCATGATTGACAGCACCCGCGAGGATCGCTTGATCGACACGTTCGCGACCCTCGCCGACACCCTCGTGGCCGACTATGACGTGGTCGATCTTCTGCAGACGCTGGTCGAGAGTTGCGCGGATCTCTTCGACATCTCGGCGGCGGGCATCCTCCTGGCGGATGCCGACGGCGAGTTGGAGGTGATCGCCTCGACCAGTGAGGCGAGCAGGCTCGTCGAAGTCATGCAATTGAGTGCCCGTGCGGGCCCCTGCGTGGAATCCTTCACGACAGGCTCTGTCGTATCGCTGCCGGACGTTGAGGACAGCCCTCCCGAGTGGCAACGTTTTCGGGACAGCGCCCGGGAACAGGGATTCGCTGCCGTCTTCGCCATACCACTGCGGTTGCGCGAGACCACGATCGGTGCACTCAACCTGCTGTCCAGCGTTCCCGGAGCCTTGCCGCCCCGAGACGTTCGAGCCGCACAGGCGCTAGCCGACGTGGCCACGATTGGAATCCTGCAGGAACGCACGCTTCGGGAAAGCATGTCCGTTCGCGAACAGCTCACCAACGCACTGACGTCCCGAGTGGTGATCGAACAGGCCAAAGGCGTGCTTGCGCACTCTCGCGGCATCTCCATGGAGGAAGCGTTCATCCTGCTGCGGACGTACGCCCGAACCAACCGCTTGCTGTTGTCGAGAGTGGCCCAAGGTCTCGTTGACCAGACCCTTGTGATCTGAGGCCTCCGGCCCGAGTTCGCCTCGGTGGCTCGCGCGCGGTGAGGGGCCGGACGCATATCGCCTGAAGGGGTCCAGGCGATGCTGTGCTCCTGGTTGGCGAGCCGAACCCGATGTGTGTCGCTCGGAAGACAATCGAGCGGGATCCGGATCGCGTTGGGTCAGGACACTTTGCCGGGACCGTCAAGGCCGACGGTGCAGGGCGAACCCGGTTCCGGAGCGGTTGTGGCCCCGCGGTACTGGGCAATGAATGCCGCGAGCCGGGGGTCGGAAGGGTCGCTGATGTCGAGCTGCGCGCCCCATGCCGATGCGACGATCGACGACGGGAGACCGGAGAACGGAGAGAGGATCGCGTATGTGGAGGGGATCACCTTGCGCAGCGCTGCGAGTTGATCACCCGTCACCGTTGAAGCGTCGTAGGCGACCCAGACGGCGCCGTGCTCGAGAGAGTGCACCGCATTCTCATTGGGGACGTTCTCGGAATACACGCCACAGTTCAGGAGAGTGACGGAGTGGTCTCCACCCACCGGTGGCAGCGGGTCGTATTTCACGGTCCCGGTGACGTGCTCGGATGTCTGGTTTGGAAAGGTCTGCACGCCGTCAACGGATGTCGGTGCCGCGGCGTTCTTGGGGGCGCCGGTGGTTGTGACGACGAGGACGATGACGATGACGACGATCCCTGCAGCGGACCAGGCTGCGGCGATTCCGATCTTCCGGTTCCGTTTCGCTTTGGATTGTTCGCGCCGTAGTGTCTCCACTTTTTCTGCCCGGCGAACGGCTCGTTGCTGTTCGACAGTCGCGGGCGCAGATTCGTGACCTTCATTGGCTGAGTGATCGTCAGAGTGGTCGGATATTTCACGAGGCATGTCAGCTGTCCTTCGGGTCAGGTGAAATATACCCGATGGTGTCCTGTAGCGCCTTGATCACGCGGTCGGTCCGGTGCCGGGGTGGCGTTCATCGAATGCCGCGGCGTGTGGACGGAGGGCGGCGACTTCGGCGCGCAGGCGGGCGAGTTCTTGTTCTTCGGGACCGTCGACGGTTTTACCGTGGCCGTGGCCGTGGCCGCGTCCGCGCATCATTAACCACATCATCAGGCCCATGCCGACGGGGCAGATCAGGGCGGGGAGGATGTACAGGAATTGCTGCATGTCAGGATCCTTCTGGTTGGGTTGATTCGGTGGTTTCGACCATGGTGGTGAATTTCCGCCGGAGGGCGCGGGTCGACAGACGCCCGTGCGCGATCAGCCGGCCGTCGGCGACGAGCCCGGGGGTGAAGGCCAGGCGCTGCTCGCGGGCGATCGAGCGGCCGGTGTCGCTGTTCACGTCGACCTCGTCGATCTGGAGGGCGAATTCGGCGGACAATTCGGCAAGTACTCTCTTTCCTGCGATGCAGGAGGGGCAGTCGCTTTGAGTGAGTAGGGTCAGGGTGATCATGACGTCGTATCGGTCTTCAGGTCGAGGAGAAGCTGGTCGACGGGCACGAACATGGTGTACTTCGGAGCTCCGCCGTAGTCGGCGCGCCATTTGATGGTGCCGTCGGGTCCCACGAGGATGAAGCTGTGGCCATCGGTGCTGGTGCCCATCATGCCGAATTCGTTGGCGTGGTACTTTTTCGAAGTGACCAGGTCGGGGTCGGACAG
>NZ_JASJXJ010000114.1:0-13056 GCF_035018685.1 Cryobacterium sp. RTC2.1 | reverse complement strand
GGCTCTATGTGAGTGAAATGATCACCTCGCGCGCGCTCGTCGAGCGCACCCCGGGCTCGATGCGCCTCATCGACCACCACGAGAGTGAGACCACCCGCTCCATCCAGCTCTACGGGGTCGACCCGAAGACCATCGGCGAAGCTGTCACGATGCTCGTCTCCGAGGACCGCGCAGACCACATCGACCTCAACTTCGGCTGCCCGGTCCCCAAGGTGACGCGCAAGGGCGGCGGAGCCGCCCTGCCCTGGAAGCTCGGCCTCTTTCGGAGCATCGTCGAGGCCGCGGTGAACGCGGCAGGCGCCGTTCCGGTCACGATCAAGATGCGCAAGGGCATCGACTCCGACCACCTCACCTACCTCGAGGCAGCGAGGGCAGCAGAAGGCGCCGGCGTTTCCGCCATAGCACTGCACGCGCGCACGGCGTCCGACTACTATTCC
The DNA here is from genome assembly GCF_035018685.1 of Cryobacterium sp. RTC2.1. NCBI lineage: Bacteria > Bacillati > Actinomycetota > Actinomycetes > Micrococcales > Microbacteriaceae > Cryobacterium > Cryobacterium sp. RTC2.1. The sequence goes on along the minus strand of NZ_JASJXJ010000114.1, from coordinate 12,619 downwards.
GGGCAGGCGGACTGGACGGCGATCGCGACCCTCAAGCAGGCCATCACGAGTGTCCCCGTGCTCGGCAACGGCGACATCTGGTCGGCCCAGGACGCGGTTCGCATGGTCGCGGAAACCGGCTGCGACGGCGTCGTCGTCGGCCGAGGCTGCCTCGGCCGGCCCTGGCTGTTCGGCGATCTCGCGGCGGCCTTCGGTCCGGCAGAGGGTGCCGGGGCCGCACTCATCCAGCCGAACCTCGGCGTCGTGGCAGACACCTTCCGTCGGCATGCCGAACTGCTCACCGAATTCTTCGACAGCGAGGAACGTGCCTGCCGCGACGTGCGCAAGCACGTGGCCTGGTACTTCAAGGGCTACTCGGTCGGCGGCGAACTGCGGGCCAGCCTTGCCTCCGTGGTCTCCCTCGCCCAGCTCGACGACCTTCTCGGCACCCTCGACCCGACCCAGGAGTACCCGGGCATCGGCGCGGAGGGTCCCCGCGGCCGGGCAGGCAGCCCCAAGAAGACCAGCCTGCCCGAGCACTGGCTCGACTCGCAGGAACTCGTCGGCTCCGAACGCGCTCGGCTCACCGAGGGCGAAGGGGACACCAGCGGTGGCTAACCGATCGGGGTACACGAGCTTCGACGAGGAACGCTACTTCCCGGAGGAACACAGCTCACGCCGCAGCGACTTCGCGCGCGACCGCGCCCGGCTGCTGCACTCGAGCGCCCTCCGCCGCCTCGCCGCAAAGACCCAGGTGCTGAGCCCGACCGCCGGACTCGATTTCGCCAGGAACCGGCTCACCCACTCCCTCGAGGTCGCGCAGATCGGACGCGAGCTCGCCCAACGCCTCGGCCTCGACCCCGACGTCGTCGACACTGCCTGCCTCGCGCACGACATCGGGCATCCTCCGTTCGGCCACAACGGCGAGAAGGCGCTCAACGCCTGGTCCCTCGACATCGGCGGGTTCGAGGGCAACGCCCAGACGCTGCGCCTGCTCACCCGGCTCGAACCGAAGGTCTTCGGCCCCGACGGCCGCAGCTACGGGCTCAACCTCACCCGCGCGAGCCTCGACGCGAGCTGCAAGTACCCGTGGCCCGCCGGCGAATCCGTGTCCGACCCGAGCGGCCGCGCCAAATTCGGGTACTACCCCGACGACCTGCCCGCTTTCGCGTGGATGCGCACCGACGCCCCCGACCGGATGCTGTGCATCGAAGCCGAGGTCATGGACCTCTCCGACGACATCGCCTACTCCGTGCACGACTTCGAGGATGCCGTCGTCAACGGCTACCTCGACCTCGCCGCCCTGAACGGCCGCGCGAGCACCGAGCTCGTCTCCTCGATGCACGCCTGGATCGGCGGCGCCGTCTCCCACGCCGACCTCGCGGCGGCATACGACCGCCTCGGCGCCCTCGACTCCTGGCTGCGCGGCTGGACGGCAGGGCGGCGTGACCAGGGTCGGCTCAAGAACCTGACGAGCCAGCTCATCGGTCGTTTCTCCGGAGCAGCCGTCTATGCCACCCGCCAGGCCTACCCGGCCGAGCGCATCGCGCGCTTCGGCGCCCACGTCGTGGTGCCGCCGAATATCGCAGCCGAGATCGCCGTGCTCAAGGGCGTCGTCGCTGCCTTCGTGATGTCGAAGAACACCCGGCAGCCGATCTACCAGCAGCAGCGCCAGGTCCTGACGCTGCTCGCCGACCGGTTGCTCGCCACCGGCGACGAACACCTCGACGCCGGCTCGAAGGAAGACTTCCACGCCGCCGCGGACGATGCCGCCCGCAAGCGCGTCGTCGTCGACCAGGTCGCGAGCCTCACCGACCAGTCCGCGCTCGCGTGGTACGAACGCCTGATCCAGAACTGAGCCTGTGCAGAACCCGGCCCGTGCCGAAGTCGGGCGTGCGGCGGGATAACATTCAGCTATGGCAGGCCTGATTCGACAAAGCGACATTGAAGAGGTCAAGGCCCGAACCAATATCGCCGACATCGTCGGCGACTACGTCAGCCTCAAGTCGGCCGGCGTCGGCTCCCTGAAGGGGTTGTGCCCCTTCCACGACGAACGCAGCCCGAGCTTCCACGTCCGCCCGCAGGTCGGTTTCTACCACTGCTTCGGTTGCGGCGAGAGCGGCGACGTCTACTCCTTTTTGCAGAAGATGGACCACGTCACCTTCAGCGAGGCCGTGGAACGACTCGCTGGCCGGGTCGGCCTCGAACTGCACTACGAGGGCGGCGGGGCGGATGCGCCGGACCACACCAACCGCGCGCGGCTCTACGCGGCCAACCAGGCCGCCGCCGACTTCTTCGTCGAGCAGCTCGGCAGCGCAGGGGCCGCCGTCGGCCGAACATTCCTCGGCGAACGCGGCTTCGACGCCCACGCGGCGACCCGGTTCGGGATCGGCTTCGCCCCGAAGAGCTGGGACGAACTGACCAAACACCTCCGTGGTCGCGGCTACTCCGATGAGGAGCTGACCCTCGCCGGACTGGTGTCGAGCCGGGAGGGATCGAGCGGCGTCTACGACCGCTTCCGCGGCCGGCTGGTCTGGCCCATCCGCGACATCACCGGCCAGACGATCGGCTTCGGGGCGCGCAAGCTCCTCGACGACGACAAGGGCCCGAAATACCTGAACACCCCGGAGACCCCGATCTACCACAAGGCGCAGGTGCTCTACGGGCTCGACCTCGCGAAGCGGGACATCTCCCGCAGCCACCAGGTCGTCGTCGTCGAGGGGTACACCGACGTGATGGCGTGCCACCTGGCCGGGGTGACGACCGCCGTCGCGACCTGCGGAACCTCCTTCGGAGTCGACCACATCAAGGTCCTCCGCCGGGTCCTCGGCGACGACAGCGGTGTCGGCGAGGTCGTTTTCACCTTCGACCCGGATGCCGCAGGCCAGAAGGCCGCCGTCCGCGCGTTCAGCGAGGAGCAGCGTTTCTCCGCGCAGACCTTCGTCGCCGTCGCCCCGGAGGGCCTCGACCCGTGCGACCTGCGGCTGCACAAGGGCGATGGGGCCGTGCAACGGCTGATCGAGTCCAAGAAGCCGATGTTCGAGTTCATGATCCGGCAGTTGCTCGCCCAGTACAACCTCGAGACTGTCGAAGGGCGGGTCTCCGCACTCCGGGCGGCGGCCCCGCTCGTGAGCGATATTCGCGACCCCGCCCTCCGGCCGGGCTATACGCACGAGCTCGCCCGGATGCTCGGCATGGAGCTCGGCGAGGTCGGCCGGGCCGTCTCGGCCGCGCTCAGCCGCTCACGCACCGCGCCGGGGACATCCGCCGCCGCCCGAGGCGGTGAGACCGGCGAGCCCGCGCGCGAACGCCCGTTCTCGATGGTCGAACTGCCGACGGACCCGGTCACCCGACTGGAACGCGACGGGCTGATGGCCATGCTCCAGCGTCCTGCCCTCGTCGGTGTCGAACTGCTGCAGCGGGCGGTGCAGACGGGATTCTCCCACCAGTCCCTCGCTGTCGTGCGTGACGCGATCGCGGCGAACCTGGATACCCTCTCGGCGCCGGACTGGATCGAGCGCGTTGTCGCGGACGTACCGGTTTCCCTGCAGAACCTGGTCACCGACCTGGCGATGGCGCCGCTTCCCGAACGCACCGAACGCGAAGTCGAACGCTACGTGCGCGACGTGACCGTCGCGCTCATCGACCGGGACTTCCTCCGCCAGAAAGCCGAGCTGCTCGGCCGGCTGCAGCGTGCTGACCCCACCGACCGTGTGCCGTACACGGCGCTGCAGCGTGAACTCATGCGGGTCGAACTCGAGCGGCGCAACCTGAGGGATGAGTAACTGAGCACACCTCGCGTGTTGCAGCTGGGTAAATATTCTGGCGAGAATTCGGGCAAACTGCGTTTTTCGTGATATTCCTTTCGGTACAGCAATGCAGAGGTGCGGCTCCCTCGCATGCCGCCTCTGCCGCATTTCGAGAGAAAGAGGCTCACGCACATGGCATTTTCACCCACCAGGCGCACCAGGCTGATCGGGGGACTGGCGCTCGTCGCCGCTTCCGCGCTCGTCCTCGCCGGCTGCTCGGCAGGCGGCACCACCGCAAGCGCCGGAGGCACCCTCCTGATCGGCACGACCGACAAGGTCACGACGCTCGACCCGGCCGGCTCGTACGACAACGGCTCGTTCGCCGTGATGAACCAGGTCTTCCCGTTCCTGATGAACAGCGCATACGGCACCGCCGATGTGACGCCGGACATCGCGACCAAGGCCGAGTTCACGACCCCCACCGAGTACACGGTCACGCTCAAGCCCGACCTCGTCTTCGCGAACGGTCACAAGCTCACGTCCTCAGACGTGAAGTTCAGCTTCGACCGCCAGCTGTCGATCGCGGACGCCAACGGCCCGTCGACCCTGCTGTACAACCTCGCGAGCGTCGCGGCTCCGGACGACACCACCGTCGTCTTCACCCTGAAGGCCGCGAACGACCAGGTCTTCCCGCAGATCCTGTCGAGCCCTGCCGGCGTGATCGTCGACGAGGAGACCTTCTCGGCGACCGCGATCACGCCCGATGCCGACATCGTGAAGGCGAACGCCTTCGCAGGCCAGTACGTCATCACGAGCTACGACTTCAACAACCTCATCGGGTACAAGGCCAACAAGGATTACAAGGGCAACCTCGGCGCGGCGAAGTCGGATGTCGTCAACGTGAAGTACTACGCCGACGCGTCGAACCTCAAGCTCGATGTGCAGGAAGGCAATATCGACGTCGCCTTCCGCAGCCTGTCGTCGACGGACATCGATGACCTGCGCGGCAACGACAAGGTCAAGGTCGTCGACGGACCCGGCGGAGAGATCCGCTACATCGTCTTCAACTTCGACACCCAGCCGTTCGGCGCCAAGACGCCCGAGGCCGACCCGGCCAAGTCGCTCGCCGTGCGCCAGGCCGTCGCCGACCTCGTCGACCGTGCCGAAATCGCCAAGCAGGTCTACAAGGGCACGTACACGCCGCTCTACTCCTACGTTCCGGCCGGCATGACCGGTGCCACCGAGTCCCTCAAGGGCCTCTACGGCGACGGCAACGGAGGACCCGACAAGGCGAAGGCCAAGGCAACGCTCGAAGCCGCCGGCATCACGAGCCCTGTCGCCCTCAACCTGCAGTACAACACCGACCACTACGGCCCCGGCTCGAGCGATGAATACGCGCTCGTCAAGGACCAGCTCGACGCCTCCGGCCTCTTCACGGTCAACTTGGCTTCGACCGAGTACGTCACGTACTCCAAGGAGCGCGTGAAGGACGCATACCCCGCTTACCAGCTCGGCTGGTTCCCGGACTACTCGGACGCGGACAACTACCTGACGCCGTTCTTCGCCGATGGTAACTTCGTCGGAAACCACTACAGCGACTCTGTCGTCAACGACCTGATCAAGCAGCAGGCCGTCACGACCGACAAGGACGCCCGTACCAAGCTCATCGAGGAGATCCAGGACAAGGTCGCAGCCCAGCTGTCGACCCTGCCCCTCCTCCAGGGCGCCCAGGTCGCCGTCACCGGGACCACGGTCACCGGAACCACCGACACGCTCGACGCATCCTTCAAGTTCCGCTACGCGGCGCTGAAGAAGGGCTAAGTCCGGCCTGTTTCACCAGTTGTAACCGGGGGGCATTCAGCCAGAGCGCTGGGTGCCCCCTTTCAATTCTCGATCGATAGGCAGTGATGACAACAGTGGCAGCGCGCCCGACCGCCCCCCAGGGAATCCGGCGCAAACGAACCTCCCCCGGCGGGGGCATCGGTCGTTACATCGCGGTCCGCTTCCTGCTCATCTTCCCGACGATCTTCATACTCGTCTCCATGGTCTTCTGGCTGATGCGCGCGACCGGCGACCCGATCACGGCCGCCCTCGGTGGCCGCCTCACCGCCGACCAGCTCGCCGAACGCATCCACGCCGCCGGCTACGACCGGCCGATCCTGGTCCAGTACTTCGAGTACCTCGGCCAGATCTTCACCGGCAACTTCGGCACGACGATCAGCACGAACAAGCCCGTCGTCGACGTCCTCCTCACCTATGGCGTCGCCACGGCTGAGCTCGCGTTCTACGCGCTCCTTGTCGCATTCATCGTCGGCATCCCGCTCGGCATGGTGGCCGCGTACTTCCGCGACAAGGGCCAGGACGCCTCCCTCCGGATCTTCGCGATCCTCTGCTACGCCACCCCGGTCTTCTTCTCCGGCCTGCTTCTCAAGCTGATCTTCTCGGTCTGGCTCAAGGTCCTGCCCGTCGCGGGACGGGCGACGACCGGCTCGGAGCTGCAGATGCAGTTCCTGCCCAGCAAGACCGGGATCTACACGATCGACGCGATCATGACCGGCAACCCCGCGGTGCTCATGGATGTGCTCGCGCACGCCGTGCTCCCGGCGATCGCCCTGGGCCTCCTCACCGCCGGTGTCTTCCTCCGTCTCGTACGCACCAACGTCATCGGCACCCTCGGCACCGATTACGTGGATGCCGCCCGGTCGCGGGGGGTGAGCGAGTTCCGGCTGGTCTCCAAGCACGCGTACCGGCCGGCCCTGATCCCGATCATCACCGTGATCGGCCTGCAGATCGCCCTGCTCCTCGGCGGTGCCGTGCTGACCGAGACGACCTTCGAATGGAAGGGCCTCGGCTTCATGCTCTCCGAATTCCTCAAGGCACGTGACTTCGTCGCCGTGCAGGGCATCGTCGCCCTGCTCGCCGTGATCGTGGCGCTGTCCAATTTCATCGTGGACATCATCGCCGCGATCATCGACCCGAGGGTGAGGTACTGACCATGAGCCACACGCCAGACACCACCAGTGCCCCCGTCCGCCGCGGCGGCCTCGCCGCACTCTGGAACCGGCTCCCCGTCGTGCACCAGGTGAAGCAGAGCATGGGCCTGCAGCGGGGAATGCTCGTCACCGGCCTCGTCATCACCGGCCTGTTCGTGCTCACCGCCATCTTCGCCCCCGTGATTTCGCCGTACGGCTACAGCCAGTTGCGTGACGCGAACGGCCCCTTCGGCGCCCAGGTGGCCCCGGGTGGCGCTCACATCCTCGGGACCACCGTCGGCGGCTACGACGTGCTGTCCCGCGTCCTCTGGGGTGCCCAGACCGCCCTGTTCGTGATCGTCGTCGCGGTACTGCTCTCCATCTTCGCCGGCGTGTTCCTCGGCCTCGTCTCCGGCTACTTCGGCGGTTGGCTCGACCGCATCCTCGTCGTCGTCTGCGACGCGGTCTACGCGTTCCCGTCCCTGCTGCTCGCGATCGTGATGTCGATCGTGATCTCCGGCGGCAAGTCCGACCTCGTCGGCGGAGTGGTCGCGGCGGCCATCTCCATCACCGTCGTGTTCATCCCGCAGTACTTCCGGGTGATCCGCGCGGAGACCGTCCGGATCAAGGCGGAGGCCTACGTGGAGTCCGCCAGGGTCCTCGGCGCGAGCAACGGCCGGATCATGTTCCGGCACGTGCTGCGCAACGCCACTCGCACCCTGCCGCTCATCTTCACGCTCAACTCCTCCGAGGCGATCCTCACCCTCGCCGGGCTCGGCTTCCTCGGCTTCGGCATCGAGCCGAGCGCCGCAGCAGAGTGGGGCTACGACCTGAACAAGGCCCTCTCCGACGTCACGAGCGGCATCTGGTGGACCTCGCTGTTCCCCGGTCTCGCGATCGTGCTCGTCGTGCTCGGCATCACCCTCGTCGGCGAGAGCCTCAACGACCTCGCCGACCCGCGCCTCCGCGGTCGCCGCTCGGTCGGCAAGGTTGTTTCCGTCGTCGCGGCGACGTCCGTCGTCCCCGGCGGTACGCTCACGGGCGGCCCTGGCGGCCTCGACGGCCTCGAGGGCGGCGCCGACGGCATCGACGCCGACATAGACAGCTTCACCGACGAAGGATTCGAGGACCGGTCATGACCGCGGCATCCGCCACCACCCCCGAGTCCGCCGGAGCCGTGTCCAGCACCGCGCGAAGCTCCGACGTGCTCAGCATCACTGACCTCACTGTGACCTTCGCGACCGACGCCGGCGCCGTGCACGCCGTCGCCGGCGTCAGCCTCCGGGTCGCGCCCGGCGAGGTGCTCGCGATCGTCGGCGAAAGCGGAAGCGGCAAGACCGTGACGGCCAAGACGATCCTCGGCCTGCTTCCGGAGACCGCGACGTCATCGGGAGCCGTGTTCCTCAGCAGCAAGGACGGCTCGAGCACGAACAACGTGATCTCCGTCGGCAAGCAGAAACTCCGCCAGCTCCGCGGCACCGACGTCTCGATGGTGTTCCAGGAACCGTCCACCGCGCTCAACCCCGTCTACACCGTCGGCTGGCAGATCATGGAGGGCATCCGCGCCCACGGCCAGTTCAGCCGCGCCGAGGCGAAGAAGAAGGCCGTCGAGATCCTCGGCAGGGTCGGCATCCCCGACCCTGAGATCCGGGTCAACTACTTCCCGCACCAGTTCTCCGGCGGCCAGAAGCAGCGCGTCGTCATCGCGATGGCCCTCGTGCTCGACCCCGGACTCATCGTCGCGGACGAGCCGACCACGGCGCTCGACGTCACCGTGCAGGCCGAGATCCTCGACCTGCTGCGCCGTTGCCGCGACGATTTCGGCACAGCGATCGTCCTCATCACCCACAACATGGGCGTCGTCGCCGACCTCGCGGACCGGGTCGCGGTGATGTACCAGGGCAAGGTCGTCGAAGAAGCGGATGCGCGCACCCTGTTCGCCTCCCCGCAGAACGACTACACGAAGAAGCTGCTCGCCGCCGTTCCGCACCTCGGCCAGGGCGTCGTGCACGCCGCAGACCGCGCGGCGGCGCGGACGCCCGGCTGGACCGCCGAGACGCCCGTCGTCGTCGCGAAGGACCTGCGCATCGAGTATCCGGGGCGGATGGGCCGCGGCGGCTTCACCGCCGTCGACGGCGTGAGCTTCAGCATCCGCCCTGGCGAGGTCCTCGGCCTCGTCGGCGAGAGCGGAAGCGGCAAGACCACCATCGGCCGCGCCATCGCCGGCCTCACCCGGGTGACGGACGGTTCCCTGACCGTGCACGGCCACCAGATGAACGGGTTCAAAGAACGCGCCTTCAAGAAGTTCCGCAGCGACATCGGCTTCGTCTTCCAGGACCCGGCATCGAGCTTCAACCCGCTGCTGACCATCGCCGACTGCGTCGCGGAGCCGCTCATCGTGCACGGCAGGGCGAAGAACCCTGCTGAGGCACGGGCCAGGGTCGACGAACTGCTCGAGGCCGTCCAGCTCCCGCGCAGTTACGGCGACCGGTACCCGCACGAGCTGAGCGGCGGCCAGCGCCAGCGCGCGAGCCTCGCGAGGGCACTCGCGCTCGAGCCCAGCCTGCTGATCGCCGACGAGCCCACCTCGGCGCTCGACGTCTCGGTGCAGGCCCGCGTCCTCGAGCTCTTCGCAGAGCTCCAGCGGGAATTCGGTTTCGCGGCACTCTTCATCAGCCATGACCTCGCCGTCGTGGATATCCTCGCCGACCGCATTGCGGTGCTCTACCACGGCAAGCTCGTCGAGGAGGGCACGAGCGCAGAGGTGCTCGGCGCCCCAAAAGATCCGTACACGCAGCGCCTGCTCGCCTCGCTGCCCGTTCCGGACCCGGTGGAACAGGCCGGACGCCGTGAGAAGCTGCGGGAGCTGCGTACGGCAGGATAGGAACCATGACTCGCGGCGCGGCATGGACCTTTCCCATCGCGATGGACGACCTCTCCGTCTCGTATCCGGCCCACGGTGCGAGCGACTCCTTCGCCGCCCTGCGCGGGATCACCCTCCGGGTCAATCCCGGTGAGGTGCTCGGTGTGCTCGGCGAAAGCGGCTCAGGCAAGAGCACCCTCGCCAGGGTGCTCTCCGGGAGCGGGGGATCGGCCGGCACGGACGTACGACCGCTGATCACCGGCGGCGAGGCGACCGTGCTCGGCCTGCGGTTGCGGGGCATCAGCCGCCGCAAGCTCGCCCGGTTGACCCTCGAGGTCGGGATGCTCGCCCAGGACGCCGGCCAGACGCTTCCGGCAACACTCACCGTCAGCGAGCTCGTTGCGGAGCCCGTGCTCGAGCGCGACGCCCGGTACCAGGCCGGTGCCCTCAGGGCGCTCGTGGCGACCATGGTGGATGCCGTGCGCCTGCCGCTCACCGTGCTCACGAAATACCCGTACGAGCTCAGCAGCGGCCAGCGGCAACGCGTCGCGCTTGCCCGCTCGCTCGTGCTCGGCCCCACCCTCCTGATCGCGGACGAACCGCTCGCGGGCGTCGACGTCACCGTCCGTGACGCCGTCGTCGACCTGATCGGCGAACTGCAGCGCGAACGCGCGTTCACGGCCGTCGTGATCAGCTCAGACCTCGCCGTTCTCCGGCGCGTGACCGACCGGATCGCCGTGCTGCACCAGGGCGTGATCGTGGGCCTCGGCACGATCGACGAGGTCTTCGCCGACCCGTGGCATCCCTACGTCGCCGAGCTTGCTTCGGCACTCACCCAGGACGGACAGCATGACAGCGATACCTGAGCACGCCCAGCATGAGGCCGTCCTGGCCGGCACGGTCACGGCCGTTCCGCTCGGGCAGCGGCCGCCGAGCGGGCCGATCGCGATCCTCCCGCACCCCGCAGACACCGCCACGTGGGCGGTGCAGGCGGCCGGGGGAGTCCTCGGACCGCTCTCGGATGCCACCCGAGGATTGATCTGGCTCTCCTACGGGCGTGCGGACGAGCTCCGCGCCGCTCTCGACGACAACCCGGGCATCGGCTGGGTCCAGCTGCCCTGGGCGGGAGTCGACGCGTTCAGCGACCTCCTGGCCGAGCAGGACCGGCCCGGACTGCTCTGGACGAGCGCCAAGGGCGCATACGCCCAGCCCGTCGCCGAGCACGCCTTCACGCTCACCCTCGCGCTCCTGCGCGTGCTGCCCAAGCGTGCCAGGGCCCTGAGCTGGAGCACCCTGCCGGAGGGGCGCTCCCTCTACGGTCGCCATGTCGTGATCATCGGCGCAGGCGGCATCGCCCTCGAACTCATCCGGCTGCTCGAACCGTTCGGGACGACGGTGACCGTTGTGCGCCGGTCCGCACAGCCCGTGGCCGGCGCGGCGCGCACGGTGCAGACGAGCGCCCTGCACGAGGTCCTCCCTGACGCCGACGTCGTCGTCGTCGCGGCAGCGCTCACCAAGGACACCCGGCATCTGATCGGCGCCCCCGAGCTCGCGCTGATGAACCGCAACGCCAACCTCGTCAACGTGGGCCGCGGTCCGCTCATCGACACCGATGCCCTCGTCGCGGCCCTCGCCGCAGGGAGCATCGCCGGCGCAGCACTCGACGTCACGGAACCGGAACCGTTGCCCGACGGGCATCCGCTCTGGACGGAGCCGCGCTGCCTGATCACGCCGCACTCGGCGGACACGCCCGAGATGACCGCTCCGCTGCTCGCCGAACGGATCCGGCTCAACGTGCTGGCCTTCCTCGGCGATGGCCGTTTCGTCGGCGTCGTCGACCCGCAGCGCGGGTACTGAGCCCGTGCCGGGCCGGTGCCGAAGCGCAGGGAGGCGACCGCTTCCCGGCCCCGATTTGGCGAACGGCCGATTCTTGGTAAAGTAATAACGCTGTTCAAGCGGAAACGCTGTTCCAGCTTTTCCTCGATAGCTCAATTGGCAGAGCATCGCACTGTTAATGCGACGGTTCTTGGTTCGAGTCCAAGTCGGGGAGCGAAAGGCCACTCAGGGCTCCACCCCGGGTGGCCTTTTCTATTTCTATTTCGTTCTGTTTTCTCTTTTCGTCCGGAAGTTCTGGAAAGGCGACACCGTGGAGTTCTGGCCTCTCGCAGCCGGCGTGCTCGCCGCAGTCGCCGTCGTCCTGCTGCTGTTGTGGCTCCTCACGGCTCTGCGCCTTCGCCGCATCATCTTCGACCGCACGGCGGCCGAACGGATGCGTATCGACCTCGAACTGTCCCTCGCCGAACAGAACGGCCGCCTCGGCATCATCCGGGAGCTTCAGGACGGTGCGGTGCTGAACGTCGCCCGGCTGATCACGCAGGCAGAGGGTGCGCGGTACACGGCGGAGAACGACCCGGCGAGCGCGGTCCGGGTCGCGACGGCCCTCGTCGAGGACGGCAGGGTCGCCCTCGCGGACATGCGCAGGGTGCTCACGATCGTGCGCGAGGGCGAAACCGTCGACACGCCCCAGCCGGGCCTGCAGTCCGCGCGGAACCTGTTCCGCGTGATGCGCGACGCCGGCCTCGAGGTGAGCTTCGCCGAGTCCGGCGACCGTTTCCCGCTCAAGCCGGGCGCCGAACTCGCGATCTTCCGGATCCTGCAGGGCGCACTCGCCAACGCCCTCACGCACGGCGGCCGCGGCACGGCGGCGAACGTCTCTTTCACCTGGACCAGGGACGGCCTGCAGCTCCTCGTCGACGACGACGGCATCCGCGCGGCCGCCCGCAGGGTGAGCTCCGACCCCGACGAGGTCGCCGCGCGCACCCGGTACACGATCGACGACGACCTGCACGCGCTCAGCGAGAGCGTGTCCGGTGCGGGCATCACCCAGATGCGTGAGCGCGCAGAGCTTTTCGGCGGCACCTTCACGGCGGGCACCGTCCCGGGTGTCGGCTTCTCCGTGTCCGTAGTCTTCCCGTTCCTGCGCTACCACAACGGTGTGCACGGCGTGAACCTCTCCCGGTAGCGGGATGCCCGCGCAGCTCCCTCCCGAAGACGAC
>NZ_JASJXJ010000113.1:0-13139 GCF_035018685.1 Cryobacterium sp. RTC2.1 | reverse complement strand
ACCACGAAGCGCCCGCCCCGGGTCGTCGCCGAGCTCGGCAGGCCTGAGACCGCCCAGGAGACGGCGGACCGCCTCGCGACGAACTCGCGGAACTACCGGTCGCGCAAGACCGTCAACAACCTGGTCCTGTCCCTCCTCGCCACCCTCGGTGCGGTCTTCGTTCTCGTCCTCCTCGTCCCGCGCAGCGACGGGCCCGTCGACCGCACCGTCGATTTCGCCGCCGTCGCGAGCCAGGTGCAGGTCGGGATCGACGAGCCGCTTGTGGTCCCTGAGCTCCCGGATGGCTGGCGGGCGAATGCCGCCCAGTGGCGTCTCGGAGGCACAGACAAGATCCCGTCCTGGTACATCGGCCTGCTGACCCCCCGCAACGAGTTCATCGGCCTCACCCAGGCCCTCGGCGCGAATCCGACCTGGATCGGGCAGCAGTTGAACGACGCCCCCGCAGCCCAGACGCTCACCCTCGCAGGAGTCACCTGGGACGTCTACCGGAACCCGGCGGCCGAGAAGGACCGCGGCAACTTCGAATACGCCCTCGTGACGAGCGCAGGGACGAGCAGCTACCTGCTCGTCGGAACGGCAGACGAAGACGAATTCGCGGCGGTCGCGACCGCGATCGCCGCCCAGATCAGTGCCAACGGACAGGCGGTGACCCAGTGACCGGACGGGGCAAAGACGTGCTCATCAGCCAGGCTGCGGCCCCGGGCGACGCCGTGGGCCCGGCAGCGGTGTGGAGCCGGCTGCAGCGCGGCAACCAGCGATTCGTGGACGGCGAGCCGCAGCATCCGCGCCAGGACGTCGACCGGCGCACCGAGCTCGCGACCGCGCAGACCCCGGCCGCGGCCCTCTTCGGGTGCAGCGACTCGCGTCTCGCCGCCGAGATCATCTTCGACATGGGCCTCGGCGACCTTTTCGTCGTGCGGAACGCCGGGCAGGTCATCTCCGATTCCGTGCTCGGCTCCCTCGAGTACGCGGTCGCCGTGCTCAAGGTCCCGCTCATCCTCGTGCTCGGCCACGACGGCTGCGGCGCGGTCCAGGCCGCCGTTGACGCGCAGGCGCCCGGGGCGGCTCCCCTGCCCGTGCACATCGGCCGGATCATTGAGAAGATCGTGCCCGCCGTGCACCGGGTGGTCGCGGCGACGGATGCGACGCTGACCGAACCCGGGAGCATCGATGCACTCATGGTCGGCAGAGAACACCTGCGCGACACCGTGACCGAGCTCCTGGAACAGTCCGAGTTGATCAGCGACGCCGTCGCAGCGGGTACATTGGCTATCGTCGGCGCCAATTACCGACTGCTCGAAGGCCGGGCCGTTCCCGACGTCGTCGTCGGCAACGTCTGATCCCACAGCCCGGGCAGTACCGTCTCCCAATCGAAAGGTCTTACACACAGTGGTGCAAAAAACCGCAGATGCCGGCTACCGAATCGAACACGACACGATGGGCGAGGTGCAGGTTCCCGTCGACGCCCTCTACGGCGCCCAGACCCAGCGGGCCGTTGAGAACTTCCCGATCTCCGGCTCCGTCCTCGAACCCGCGCAGATCTCGGCCCTCGCCCGCATCAAGAAATCCGCCGCCCTCGCGAACGCGCAGCTCGGGGTGCTCGACGGCGACATCGCCGAGGCGATCGCCGGAGCAGCAGACGAGGTCATCACCGGTCTCTACGACGACCAGTTCCCGATCGACGTCTACCAGACCGGCAGCGGCACCTCCTCGAACATGAACATGAACGAGGTGCTCGCGACCCTCGCCACCCGCACCCTCGGCCGCCCGGTGCACCCGAACGACCACGTCAACGCCTCGCAGTCCTCGAACGACGTCTTCCCCACGTCGGTGCACCTCGCCGTCACGAGCGCGCTCATCGACGACCTCATCCCCGGGCTCGACCACCTCGCCGTCGCCCTCGAGGCCAAGTCGGTGCTCTGGGCCGATGCCGTCAAGGCCGGCCGTACCCACCTGATGGACGCGACCCCGGTCACCCTCGGCCAGGAGTTCGGCGGCTACGCCCGCCAGATGCGGCTCGGCATCGAGCGCATCCGCAGCGCCCTCCCCCGCGTCGCCGAGGTGCCCCTGGGCGGCACTGCAGTGGGCACCGGCATCAACACCCCCGCCGGCTTCCCCCAGCTCGTGATCGAGCTCCTGGTCGCCGAGACCGAGCTTCCCGTGACGGAAGCGCGCGACCACTTCGAAGCGCAGGCCAACCGCGACGGCCTCGTCGACGCATCCGGTGCCCTGCGCACCATCGCGGTCAGCCTCACCAAGATCTGCAACGACCTGCGCTGGATGGGCTCCGGCCCCAACACCGGCTTCGGCGAGCTGCAGATCCCCGATCTTCAGCCCGGCTCCTCGATCATGCCCGGCAAGGTCAACCCGGTCATCCCCGAGGCCGTGCTGATGGTCTGCTCCCGCGTGATCGGGAACGACGCGACCGTGGCATGGTCGGGCGCGTCTGGCTCCTTCGAGCTCAACGTGGCCATCCCCGTGATGGGCACCGCGCTGCTCGAGTCGATCCGCCTGCTCTCGAACGCGACGCGGGTGCTCGCCGACAAGACCATCGACGGGCTCGAGGCCAACCTCGACCGGGCGAAGGCCCTGGCCGGCTCCTCCCCCGCCATCGTGACGCCGCTCAACCGGGTGATCGGCTACGAGGCCGCGGCGAAGGTCGCCAAGCACGCGGTCGCGCACGGCGTCCCGGTGCGCCAGGCCGTCATCGACCTCGGTTTCGTGGAACGCGGCGAAGTCACCCTGGCCCAGCTCGACACGGCCCTGGACCTGCTCAGCATGACGCGTCCCCCCGCGCGCACCGCCTAGCCCCGGTACCTTTCCGGTCGAGGGCGCCCTTTCCGCGGGTCACTCTCGACCGGAAAGGGCACCTTCGCCGGATCGCGGGGTCAGTTCGGGTCGTTGCCCTCGAGCATCTCGGTGACGAGCGCGGCGATCGCGCTGCGCTCCGAGCGGGTGAGCGTCATGTGGGCGAACAGCGGATGCCCCTTGAGCGTCTCGATCACGGATGCGACGCCGTCGAAGCGGCCGACCCGGAGATTGTCCCGCTGGGCGACGTCGTGGGTGAGGACCACCCGCGAGTTCTGCCCGATGCGACTGAGCACCGTGAGCAGCACGTTGCGCTCGAGGGACTGCGCCTCATCGACGATCACGAACGCGTCGTGCAGCGAACGGCCCCGGATGTGGGTGAGCGGCAGGACCTCGAGGATCCCCCGCTCGAGGACCTCTTCGAGCACGTTCTCGGACACGAGCGCGCCGAGGGTGTCGAAGACCGCCTGGGCCCACGGGCTCATCTTCTCGCTCGCGTCACCGGGCAGATAGCCGAGTTCCTGGCCGCCGACCGCGTAGAGCGGGCGGAACACCATAATCTTGCGATGCTGCTGGCGTTCCAGGACGGCTTCGAGTCCCGCACAGAGCGCGAGCGCCGACTTCCCCGTCCCCGCTCGCCCTCCCAGGGAGAGGATCCCGATCTCAGGGTCGAGCAGCAGGTCGATCGCCAGGCGCTGCTCCGCCGACCGGCCCTTGAGGCCGAACAGGTCCCGGTCGCCGCGCACGAGCCGCATTTCGCCCTTGCCGGTGACCCGGCCGAGCGCCGAGCCGCGGTCAGAATGGACCACGAGGCCGGTGTTGATCGGCATGTCCTGCACCAGACGGGTGTTGAGCACCTCGTTGTCGTAGAGTTCGCTGATCTGGTTCGACCCGAGAGTGATCTCGTCCATCCCCGTCCAGCCGGAATCGACCGCGAGCTCGTGTCGGTACTCATCCGCGAGCAGGCCGATCGATGCCGCCTTGACCCGCAATGGCAGGTCCTTGGAGACGACCGTGACGGCGAGACCGTCGTTGGCGAGGTTCATCGCGACCGCGAGGATCCTCGAATCGTTGTCGCCGAGTTGCAGGCCCGAGGGGAGCACCGACATGTTGGAGTGGTTCAGCTCGACACGCAGGCTGCCACCCTCTCCGACCGGGATCGGGAAGTCGAGGCGTTCATGCTTGACACGCAATTCGTCCAGGAGCCGGAGGGCCTGGCGGGCGAAGTACCCGATCTCCGGGTCGTTGCGCTTGGATTCGAGTTCGGCGATCACGACGACCGGCAGCACGATGGCATGCTCGGCGAACCGGAAGATCGCCTTGGGATCCGACAGGAGGACCGAGGTGTCCAGCACGAAGGTGCGCTCGGTTTGCTTGATGTCGGAAGCCGTCTGGTTCGAACCCTGATAGTCGGTCTGATTAGCGGTCACAACCACTCCCACCCCGTGCCTCGAAAGGCGCGGATTGTGTTGGCGAGCTGGCCACGGGGGTTCTCGAGCCGTACTTATGTGGCCGTCTCGATCAGGCGCCGTACCTGATGGGGATGACGCTACTTACACTCGGTGAATATCGGAAGTGCGACACACACATTGTCACCAGACGTTAATGGGCGCGGCATCTGGGACTCAGTAAATGGCCGCCGTCGCATACGACGTGAATGCCCCGCGCAGCATGTCCACGGTTTCGACGCTGAGCACGGCGTGGGCGCTGAGCCGCACCCGGCCGTCGCGGGTCGTTGCGGTGATCCCGTGGTTGTGCAGGGCGATCGTGAGCGTGTTGAGCTGGGCGGGAGGGGGCTCGAGCACGAGGATCCCGGCCCGCTCGCGTTCATCCCTCGGCGACACCACGGGTACCGCGTACTCGTCGGCGAGGTCGATCAGTTGCGACACGTTGTCCGCGACCGCGGCCTCGATGTTATGAATGCCCGTCACGGCAATCTCTTCGAGAGCCGCGGAGAACCGCGCCTGCGCGATCGCGTCTCCATTGCTGACCCGGAATGCGCGGGCGCTGTGGCTGGGCGGCAGCACCTCGTCCCACGGCTCGGCAACGTCCGTTCCCGCGAAGCCCGAGAACACCGGAACGAGTCGTTCGACCGCACGGTCGCTCAGCGCCAGGAAACCGGTGCCCCAGCCCGAGCGCACCCATTTCTGGCCACCGGATGCGACGACATCCGCCATCTCATAGGCTGCGTCGGTGACACCGAAGCCCTGGATCGCGTCAACGATCAACAGACGGTCGCCGATCACCTGGCGGATGCCGTCGAGGTCCACCCGGAATCCGGTCCGCGAGTCGACGAGGCAGACCGCGACGGCGACCGTCGCGGGAGTGAGCTGCTCGCGGATCTCGCCGGGGGTCACCCTGCCGTGCTCGGTCCCCAGCCAGATCGGGGTCACGACGCGCAGGGCCTCAGCCGCGCGCACGGCAGCAAAGGGGACGGTGGGGAAATCGCCGGGCGAGAGCAGCACGCCCCCGGTCAGGCCGAACATGGCCTGCATGATGCCGGTCGTCGTGTTCGGCTCGCAGACGACCTGGTCGGCCCGGAAACCGGTCACGGCGGAGACGGCCTCGCGCATCCGCTCGTCCTGCTGGAAGAGGTGGTCGAGGCTGCCGAAGCGGGCGCGGGACAGGATCTCGGTCTGGCCGAGGCTCTCGGCCACCACCGTCGCCGAGAGCGGTCCGACGCGGCCGTAGTCGAGGTAACCGGGCTCCTCGACGAACCCCGCGACATAGGCATCGATCTCGGTCATCCGGTCTCCTAGCTTCCGAAGCGGCGCTGGCGTTTGGCGAAGTCGCGCAGGGCGCGCAGGAAGTCGACCTGGCGGAGGTCGGGTCCGAGCGCCTCGACGAAGTAGAACTCGCTGTGGGCGCTCTGCCAGAGCATGAAGTCGCTGATCCGCTGCTC
This sequence comes from Cryobacterium sp. RTC2.1, assembly GCF_035018685.1. NCBI lineage: Bacteria > Bacillati > Actinomycetota > Actinomycetes > Micrococcales > Microbacteriaceae > Cryobacterium > Cryobacterium sp. RTC2.1. Next base: position 7,429 of record NZ_JASJXJ010000113.1, on the reverse strand, counting down.
ACCGGAGGTGCGGATCACGAGGTCGGGGTCGGGCTGGCCACCGGTGTAGAGGTGCTGGCCGATGAGCTCGGGAGTAAGCGTCTCAGCGAGGTCCGCGAGGGTGTGCCCGTTCTCGAGGTGCGCGGCGACGATGCTGCGCATGGCGTCGGTGATCTCGGTGCGTCCGCCGTAGCCGACCGCGAGATTGATGTGCATGCCCTTCTTGCCCGCGGTGCGGGTCTCGGCGTCGCAGAGCGCCGCGATGAGCGGCGCGGGCAGGCCCTTCTTCGTGCCGACCTGCTGGACCCGCCAGTTGCGCTGGCGCGAGAGCTCCTCGGCGAGCTTGGCGATGATCTTGGTGAGCTCGGAGAGTTCCTCGCTCGGGCGGTTGGTGAGGTTGTCCGAGGAGAGTAGGTAGAGCGTGACCACCGAGATGCCGAGGTCGTCGCACCAGCTCAGGAACTCCCGCATCTTCGCCGCGCCGGCACGGTGGCCGTGTGCGGCGGACTCGAGCCCGAGCTGCCGGGCCCAGCGGCGGTTGCCGTCGATGATCATCGCGACGTGGCGTGGCAGGTTCTCCGGCGTCAGCCCGCGACGAAGGCGGCGCTCGTACAACCGGTAGAGGATGTCGCGCGCCAAGGGGACCTGCCTCTTCTGCACGTATTTACGCTAGCCCACTCGGGCAGCCCGTGCTTCTTCCGGCATGTTCGCTGTCGTATTCTGGCTGCATGGCCGCAGAGAGCAGCACCGGGGACGACGCAACCGCACGACAGCCGCTGAAGGCGCCCGACGACGAGTTCATCCCGCAGCTGCCGCTGCTCGAGTCGGAGGTGCCCCGGCCGGAGGATCTCAAGCCCACCTGGCGCGGCTGGATCCACGCGGGCACCTTCCCGGTCACGATCGTCGCGGGGATCGTGCTTCTGTCCCTCGCAGAGGGACCCGCGGCGAAGTGGAGCTGCCTCGTCTTCGTGATCAGCTCCCTGCTCCTGTTCGGTAACTCGGCGCTGTACCACCGCATCAACTGGAAGCCGCGCACGAAGCTCGTCTTCAAGCGCATCGACCACGCCAACATCTTCCTGCTGATCGCCGGTTCCTACACGCCGATCACGGTGCTCGCGCTACCGCCGTCGAAGTCCGTGCTCCTGCTCTCCCTCGTCTGGGGCGGCGCACTTCTCGGCATCGCCTTCCGGGTGTTCTGGATCACCGCACCGCGCTGGCTCTACGTGCCGTTGTACCTGCTTCTCGGCTGGGGCTCACTGATGTTCATCGTCGACTTCTTCCAGGCGAACGCCGCGATGATGACCCTCATCATGATCGGCGGCCTGTGCTACTCGGTCGGCGCTGTCATCTACGCGCTCAAGAAGCCCAACCCGTTTCCCGGGGTCTTCGGGTTCCACGAGATCTTCCACAGCCTGACCGTTGTCGCGTTCCTCTGCCACTGGGCGGCGATCCTGATCATCGCCACGCATCCGCTCTACCCCTGAGGCTGCTGGGTCTCCCGCGGGGTGGATGCCTCACCCGGGTGCGTCTCCGCCTCGACGCAGGCAGCGAGTTCCGCCTGCAGGCGCTCGGCGATCTCCGCGCGATACGTCGTGCGGCGGATGCGGCGGACCAGATCGAAGCCGAGCAGCACGACGGCGACCACGACGAAGAGGATCGCCAGGAAGCCGGCGGGCCCCGGCGTGACGGTGTCGGGGTTGAATTCGGGCGGCGGCGTGTTGGCGAGCATGAAGCCCGTCACCGCGTCGACGAGGTGCGGGAACAGGACGGCGCTCATGCCTCGTCCCGGATACCGGCGAACAGATCTGATTCAGGCATGACCGTTTCAACTTTCGATTCGACGAGCTGGAAGTCCTCGTACGGCCACGCCTCACGGATGAGGTCGTTCGGCCAGAAGAAGAAGCTGCTCGTGGGGGAAACCTGGCTCGCGTGGGCCCGCAGCGCCGCGTCCCTCGCGTCCAGGAAGTCGCCGACCGGAACGTGGGTCGTCGCCAGGGCCGGGTAGTTCTTCATCCAGTCGCGGGCCTCCCCGAGCGGCTCGAGCAGCGGGGACTCCGGTTCCTTGACGCTCAGCAGCAGGAAGAGGGCATCGATGCGTTCGAGGTTGAAGATGCGATCGTAGTAGAGCTTGTCGATCTGCCATGGTTCCCCGTCACCCGGGTACCGGGTGGGGTCCGCGGCGGCGCGATACGCGGCCATCGAGACCTCGTGGCAGCGGATGTGGTCCGGGTGCGGGTATCCGCCGTTCTCGTCGTACGTGATCAGGACCTGGGGGCGGAATTCGCGGATGATCCGCACGAGCGGTTCCGCGGAGAACTCGAGGTCGATGGTCGAGAAGGAATTCGGCGGGACCGAACCGTCTTCGTTCATGCCGGAATCCTGGTAGCCGAGCCACCGGTGTTCGATGCCGAGGGCCTTCTGCGCCTGGCGCATCTCCCGTCGGCGCAGGCCGGCCATGTCTCGCTCGGCCATCGCCGTGTCGGCGAGGGCGTCGTTGAGGATGCTGCCGCCCTCTCCGCCCGTGCAGCTCACGACCATGACCTCGGCGCCGCGGCTCCGGTAGTACGCATAGCTCGCAGCCCCCTTGCTCGACTCGTCGTCGGGATGGGCGTGAACGGCCAGGAGGCGCAGTGTCATCGGACTCCTCAGAAATGGCGGATAACCTAGGGACAAGACTAATCGTTGAACCGTGAGTGTGGAGTCTGAGTGACCGGCAGCAGGAACGTCGACAGCGGTACCCGCAGCGAGGGCACCCTGGATTCCCGGTACGGTCGCGCCCCGAACCGGCGCCTGCGCGACCGTCGGTCCCTGTGGATCACCGCCGGGGCCTTCGCCGTCGTGCTGGTGGGCTGGGTCGTCTGGGTTGGGCTCGGCGCCTCCCAGCCCCTGCTCGAAACCAGGGACATCCGCAACGTCGTCCAGGACGACCGGAACGTGACGGTGACCTTCGAGGCCTCGATTCCGGTGGGGTCACCGGCGAGTTGCGCGGTCGAGGCGCTCAACCAGAGCTTCGCGGTCGTAGGGTGGAAGGTGATCGACCTGCCGCCGAGTGACCAGTATTCACGTACGTTCACGGAGCAGCTACTGACGAGCGAGCCCGCCACCACCGGATTGATTTACCGGTGCTGGCTGACCTAGACTGACGTATTCGCCCCGACGTTCTTCGCCGGGGCGAGCGTTGTTTTCCTGCTGCGATCCGCCCGGAATCACGCACACAACACCGCACGATCACGCACATCCGGTACCACACGCATGACTCGAGCATGAGGAGGAGACCCACCCATGACTACTGAAACCACCGTCACCTGGCTGACGCAGGAGGCGTACGACCGCCTCGCCTCCGAGCTGGAGGCCCTGAGCACCGTCGGCCGGATCGAGATCGCGAAGAAGATCGAATCCGCGCGTGAAGAGGGCGACCTCAAGGAGAACTCGGGGTACCACGCGGCGAAGGACGAACAGGGCAAGCAGGAGGCGCGCATCCGCACGCTCATCGTGCTGCTCCGCAACGCCGAGGTCGGCCACGCCCCCGAGAGCAAGGGCGTTGTCGAGTCCGGAACCGTGATCACCGCCACCATCGCCGGTGACGAAGAGCGCTTCCTGATCGGCAGCCGCGAGATCGCCGGCGACAGCGACCTCAACGTCTACAGCGAGCAGAGCCCGCTCGGCGCCGCGATCCTCGGCCTCAAGGTCGGATCGAAGACGAGCTACACCACCCCGAACGGCAAGGAAATCGCCGTGGAGATCTTCGCCGTCGAAACCTGGGGCGGCGACTAGCAGCATCCGCGGCAACTGTGGCCGTTACGGTCGACTGCGCCCCGTGCACGGGCCGCAGTCGACCGTAACGGCCACAGTCGTCCCGCGACGCGACCCTCAGTCGATCTGGGGGTCGTAACCGGCCGAGGTGAGTACGTCGACGACGTGCTGGCGGTGGTCGGGGCCGCGGGTCTCGACGCTGACGTTGAGTTCGACCTCGCTGATCTGCAGTCCGACGCCGTGCCGGGTGTGCAGGACCTCGACGACATTGGCGTGCGCTTCGGCGAGCAGCTCGGAGATGCGGGCGAGCTGTCCGGGGCGGTCCGGCAGCATGATGCGCAGGGTGAGATACCGACCGGATGCCGCAAGGCCGTGGCTGATGACACGCTGCATCAGCAGGGGGTCGATATTGCCCCCGCTGAGGATCGCAACGGTGGGGCCATCCGGGGTGACCTTGCCGGCCAGGATGGCTGCGACCGCGACGGCGCCGGCCGGTTCGACGACGAGCTTCGCGCGTTCGAGGAGCACGAGAAGCGCACGGGCGGTGTCGTCCTCTGTGACGGTGACGATCTCGTCGACCACGTCCCTGATGATCTCGAAGTTGAGCAGCCCCGGCTTCGCTACGGCGATGCCGTCGGCGATCGTCGGCAGGATCGGCACCTCGATCGCCTTCCCCGCCTCGATGGATGGCGGGTAGGCGGCGGCGTTGGCGGCCTGCACGCCGATGATCCGGATCGTGCGACCGTCGAGGAGCGCCTTCTGCTTCAGCGCGCTCGCGACGCCGGAGATGAGTCCGCCGCCGCCGATCGGGACGACGACGGTGTGCAGGTCGGGAACCTGGTCGAGGATCTCGAGGCCCAGCGTTCCCTGGCCGGCGATCACGTCCGCGTGGTCGAACGGCGGGATCAGGATCGCACCGGTCTCCGCGGCGTACGCCGCGGCGGCAAGCAACGGCTCGGCGACCGTGCTGCCCCGGAGGATGACGTGCGCGCCATAGTCCCTGGTGGCCTGGAGCTTGGGCAGGGCGACGCCGACGGGCATGAAGATCGTGGCCTTGATGCCGAGCTCGCGGGCGGCGAACGCAACGCCCTGGGCGTGGTTCCCGGCCGAGGCCGCCACGACGCCGTGTTCCTTCTCCTCGTCGGTGAGCTTCGAGAGGCGGTTGTACGCTCCACGGATCTTGTACGAACCGGTGCGTTGCAGGTTCTCGCACTTGAGGTGCACCTCGGCGCCGAGGACCGCGCTCAGGTAGCGGGAGCCTTCCATCGGGGTCACGGCGGCGACCTGGGAGACCACGGCGCGGGCGGCTTCGAACTCGGCGAGGCTCGGCCCGACGAGGGACAGGTTGGTCATGGGGTGCCTTCGGTAGTGGTCGTGCTGGACGGATTTCTTCTGGTCCTGGTGAAGCCGGGTCGTTGCGGGACGGTCCGCCACAGCGGCGATCCGGTACCCCGCGGAACGTCAGGGAGGTCGGCACGCCAACTGCCGCCCTGAATGTAGTTGATCATGACATTGAGCACGGCCGCGACCGGAACCGCGAAGAGCGCCCCCGGGATCCCGGCGAGCAACGAACCCGCAGCGACGACGAGCACAACGCCGAGCGGATGCACCTTGACCGCCGTTCCCATGATGAGTGGCTGGAGGACGTGCCCTTCGACCTGCTGGACCAGGAGCACGACCCCGAGCATGGCGAGCGCGATCGGCCAGGAGTTGAAGAGCAGAGCGATCACGACGGCGACGGCGCCGGTCGCGACGGCGCCCACGATCGGGATGAAGGAACCGAGGAAGACCAGGACACCGATCGGGATGGCGAGCGGGACGCCGAGCAGGAACGCGCCGAGCCCGATGCCGAGGGCGTCGATCGAGGCGACGAGGATCTGCACCTTCGCGAAATTGCCGAGGGTGGTCCAGCCGGCCTGCCCGGCGCCGTCGATCGCCGCCCGTGCCCGCCTCGGGAAGATCCGCACGATCCAGGCCCAGATTCCGGGGCCGTCGATCAGGAGGAAGAGCAGGCTGAAGAGCGTGAGCAGCAGCCCGGTGAGACCGTGGCCGAGCGAGGTGCCGAGCGAGAGTGCGCCGCTCAGGAAGACCTGGCTGTCGGCCTGGATCGCCGCAAGCGCCTGCTGCAGGTAGTCGTTGATCTGCGGTTCCGTGAGGTGCAGCGGTGACGCGAGCAGCAACGCCTTGAGGTCGCCGTAGGAGCCGGCGAGCCGGTCGCTGAGGCCGGAGAGGCCGCCGGCGAGCTGGGTCGCCGCGAGCGTGATCAGGGCGGCAGGGACGAGGAGAGTGGTGAGCACCGCGACGGCGATGGCCAGGCCCTTGGGCCAGCGGTGCCGCACGAGAAAGGAGACGAAGGGCGCCACGATCGAGGAGACCAGCACGGCGATGAGCAGCGGGATGACGATGAGCCGGAGCTGCACGACGACGAACAGGAAGACGGCGATGACGGCGAAGACGGCGAGGAGCCGCCACGACCACGCGCCGGCGAGCCGGATTCCCGCCGGGACGTTCTCATCGACGCCGTTCGGCGGAGCAGAGACGACGGCGATCGCTGCCGCTCCGGCCCGTTCGCCGGCCGCGGTGCGAGCTCCCGTACCTGGCCCGCTGCCGGGCTCCCGGCCGATCGGGGCGGCACGTCTGCGCCGCCCGGTGAGGAGTGCGCTCCAGCCCGGCCTACCCGCGGATTCCGTCATCGGACCAGTCTAGGCAATCGGAGGCAGTCACTGTCCCCGGTCCTCGCTAGGGTCGAGGAATGGTCCAGTCCCTCTCCCCCGCACTCGCCAGGCGCGTGGCCCTGGCCGCCCAGGGATTCGGGCGTCCCGTCCCGGCCGTCCCCGGCATCCGCCAGCTGGACGCCCTGGTGACGCGGCTCGGCCTGTTGCAGATCGACTCGGTCAACGTCTTCGAGCGCAGCCATTACCTGCCGGCCTTCAGTCGGCTCGGCGGCTACGACAAGGCGCAGCTCGACCGGCTGACCTTCGCTGTCGGCAAGCAGGCCCGCTATACCGAGTACTGGGCGCACGAGGCCTCGTTCGTGCCCCTCGAGAGCTGGCCGCTGTTCGCCTGGCGGATGGACGATTTCCGCGAGCGGTCGGCGCGGACGCCGGGCGCCTGGTCGCAGGGCAACCGGCCGATGCTCGACTGGCTGCTCGCGGAACTGGCCGATAAGGGCCCGTTGCCGGCGAGTGCGATCGAGCACGACGCGAACAAGCGCAGCGGCCCGTGGTGGGGCTGGTCGGACGTCAAGAGCGGTCTCGAGACGCTGTTCCGCTGGGGCGACGTCGTCACCGCGGGCCGCAGCCGGTTCGAGCGGGTCTACGCGCTGCCTGGACAGGTTCTTTCCCAGGAGCTGCTGGCCCGCCGGGTGCACCGGGACGATGCACATCGCGAACTCGTCCGCCGGTCGGCGCGGGCGCACGGCATCGGCACGGCGAAGGACTTCGCCGACTACTTCCGCCTGAAGACGCCGGCGACTCTCGTCGCGATCCATGAACTCGAGGACGCCGGCGAGCTGATCCCCGTCGTCGTGCCCGGCTGGGGCCCGGGTGGCACGCCCGGTGCCGCCTGGCTGCACCGGGACGCCCGGCTGCCGCGGGCCCTGGACGCCGCGGCGGTGCTCTCGCCGTTCGACCCCATGGTCTGGGACCGGGCCAGGGCTCTCCGCCTGTTCGGATTCCACTACCGCATCGAGATCTAC
>NZ_JASJXJ010000112.1:0-13199 GCF_035018685.1 Cryobacterium sp. RTC2.1 | reverse complement strand
CCATCCCACGGTGGCTCTTTACGTTGACGAAGCAACGCTCAAGAGTGGGAAACCACACCACTCACCGGGACGTAACCGTCTGTACCGTGGCGAGCCAGTGGAAGTGACTGACGGGTCTTCGACTGTGCCGACCGAAAACACGTTGATGAGTGAGTATTTCCCGGAATCTACGTATCGCGACGTCCCAGGGCTCTGCGCGCTCGCCACTATCGAAGAAATCGAAGCGCAAGGGTGGAGTCTTAATCCGGGCCGCTACGTCGGTAGTTCGAAAATTGATGAAGATAGCGTGGACCTTCAAGTGAGGCTTGAGGAACTGGCAGAAGAGTTTGCTGACCTGTCCGCCGATGTTGCGTCCATGACTAGTGAAGTTCAGCTCAACCTTGCTGCACTGCTCGGCAATGGTTAGGGAGATGATCCGCTTGGGCGACGTGATGACGCTCAAGCGTGGTTATGACCTTGCACACCGCGAAAGAAATCCCGGCGAAGTCCCTGTTATCTCCTCCTCAGGAATGACGGGATACCACGACGTTGCCAGGGTGAATGCACCAGGAGTTGTAACCGGACGGTATGGGACGCTTGGGAAAGTGCACTTTTCCGACATTCCCTTTTGGCCGCTAAATACCTCCCTCTACGTTGTGGATTTCAAGGGCAATGATCCTCGATACTGCGCGGCCCTCTTGGAAGCTTCGTCGCTTGCAAATAGATCCGGGGCGGCTGCTGTACCGGGATTGAATCGGAACGACTTGCACGAGATTTTGGTCCCAGTAACTTCGCTCGTTACCCAGCGACAGATCGCAGCCCTGTTGGGGGCGTATAACGATCTCATCAAGAGCAATGGCCGCCGAATCGAGATTCTAGAAGAAGCTATTCACCTCGAATTCAGGGCACGCTTCGACGAGGGCGAGGGCGAGGACGAGGGCGACGTCCTGGCAGACCTGACTAGACGAGTTTCCCTGACAGACCTCGTGCGCCTAAATCCACGCAACACGATGCCGGCCGGCTCTGTGCGGTACCTGCCAATGGATTCTCTGTCCACAAGTGACATGAGTCTCGGACCGTTCGAAATCCGAGATCAGCCGACAGGGGTAAGGTTCCAAAACGGAGATACTCTGATGGCTCGGATTACGCCGAGTCTCCAGAACGGAAAGACAGGGTATGTCTCCGGACTGGAGAAAGATGAGGTGGCGTGCGGGTCCACCGAATTCTTGGTCATGCGCGGTATTTCCGTGTCGCCCGAGTACACATACTGTCTTGCACGAACTCAACATGTGCGTTCGGTCGCTATCGCCAGTATGAGTGGAGCGACCGGACGACAGCGGGTATCCACTGCGTGTTTCGATGAGCTGAAGGTGCTCGCTCCGCTGCCAGAAGCCGATGCGCGATTCTCTCAAGCCGTTCGTCCGAGCTTCAATATGATCTTCTCCCTCGCCGCCATGAATGTGAATCTCACGGTTCAACGTCAACTGATTCTGCCAAAGCTCATTTCTGGTGATTTCGACCTCAGCAACCTGGACATTGATATGGCCAGAATTTCTGAGCAGGAAACTCTTTGGTGCAAGGTCGAAGCCATCTCATAGGACATCGGCTTTGTGGCCTGGCTGGTCCGCTCAACACGACAGACGACATATCGGCCAGCCGCTGGTCCGATAGCTGACAGCCGAATGCAGGCTGAATACGTCTGTGGAGGCTTTTGACGGGGCTACCAACGTCGCTGAAGAATGCCTTAGGTATCCTTCGTCGCCAGCGGTACGGTCCCTCCGCAGGCGGGGAGAGGCGTTGAAGCCGTAGCCGGCAGTGCCACTGATCCTGCTGGCCTCGAGGTAGGTTCGTTGAGGTGCAATTTGGGATCTTTTGTCCTGACGAGACCTGAAACTTGTCAGTAGTCGCTAGTGTCTGGAGTGTGCTGGATGAGGTTCGAATGCAAATACTGGGCGACGTGACCAGGTTCAATGTGTCGCAAATAGAGCATGACCTGCCACGAGCCCGTTCCTCTCTTCGCCGTCGAGAGAACGCACTCAGGCAATGAACACTCAGAACTATGGCGAGGATGCGCTAGTCGAGCGGCCCGCAATCGAGCTGCTGGGGCGTCTTGGTTGGGAGACCCTCAATGCCTATTCCGAAGTGCTCGGCGAGGGCGGCACGCTTGGCCGGGACAATCAGAGTGAGGTAGTTCTTTCCTCGCGCCTACGGACGGCCCTTAAGCGGCTCAACCCCCATTTGGATTCGGAAGTTCAAGCTGCTGCAATCCAACTGGCCATCGACGCCATAGTTCGCGACCGCTCCACAATGGACCGCACGCGGGCTAACCGCGAAGTCTGGAAGCTCCTTCGCGAAGGGGTGACTGCCATTGTGCGCCGCGCCAGCGGCGCGAGTGATGCCGTTACGGTGAGGCTTATCGATTGGAATGAACCGCGCAACAACGATTTTCTCCTCGTATCCCAGTTGTGGATCGTCGGCGATCTTTACAGGCGCCGGACGGACTTGGTTGGTTTTGTCAACGGAATACCGCTTCTCTTCGTGGAGCTCAAGGCAAGCCACCGGAGCCTGAAGCTGGCATATATGGACAACCTCCGCGACTACCGCGATACCATTCCGCGTCTCTTTGACTACAACCAGCTGGTCGTGCTGTCCAACGGGCGCGACAGCAAAATGGGCACAGTCTCTTCGCAATGGGAACATTTTTCTGAGTGGCGCTACGTCGAAAGCGAGAACGAGAAGGCCGCAACAGTATCCCTGGAACGTATGCTCCGAGGTGTCGCTACTCCTGAACGGCTGCTGGATCTGAGCGAGAACTTCATCGTGTTTCAGGAAAAGGAGCACGGCCTCATCAAGTTGGCGGCTAAGAACCACCAGTATTTGGGTGTCAACGCCACCATCGAGCGTCTTGATGGCATGACCGCGACAGATGCCGGCCGCCTGGGAGTGTTCTGGCACACGCAGGGCAGCGGCAAGACCGTCTCCATGATGTTTCTGAGCCAAAAGATCTTGCGCAAGAAGCCTGGCAATTGGTCGTTTGTCATTGTTACCGACCGCGATGACCTCGACAAACAGGCGTACAGGGAGTTCCAACAGGCGGGTATCGTGCATGAACCCCTTGTCCGTGCCAGGAGTGCCGACCATCTCAAGAGCCTGCTCAGCGAGGACCATCGATACGTCTTCACGCTCATACAGAAATTCCGTACTGAGCGGGGTGGCGCCTATCCCGAACTCTCAGCGCGCAACGATGTCATTGTGATGGTCGATGAAGCACATCGAAGCCAATACGACACGCTTGCGCTCAACATGCGCAATGCGCTGCCTAATGCTCGTTTCGTTGGGTTCACCGGTACGCCGCTTATGGCGGGGGAAGAGCTGACCCGTGAGGTATTCGGAAACTATGTCAGCGTGTATGACTATCACGAGTCAATTCGGGATGGCGCGACTGTCCCGCTCTACTATGAAAATCGGACGCCAGAACTTCAATTAGACAACGAGAGTTTCGGCGAGGACTTCCAGAGCCTCGTCGATGATGCTGCGCTGGACGAAGATCAGGAAAGAGCGCTTCGTCAGCACTTCGGCCGTGAATATCACCTCATCACGCGTGATGAACGGCTTGATCTTGTGGCCGACGATGTCGTCGAGCATTTTCTTGGCCGGGGCTTCTTCGGCAAGGCCATGGTCGTGAGTATCGACAAGGCCGCTGCGGTGCGTATGTATGACAAAGTCAAGAAACGGTTCGAGGAGCGGATAGCAGCAGTGACGGCCCAGCTTCGATATCCGGAGTCTCTTCCTCCGGCAGACCGCGAAGCCTTGGAATCACAGCTGCGGCTGCTGACGAGCACAGACATGGCTGTTGTTGTTTCGCAGTCACAGAATGAAATGGCAGACATGCGAGCGTTGGGCCTCGATATCCTGTCACATCGAAAAAGGATGCTGAACGAAGACTTGCAGTCGAAATTCAAAGATCCAGCCGACTCGTTTCGGCTTGCCTTTGTGTGCGCCATGTGGTCAACGGGTTTTGACGTGCCATCGTGCTCAACGATCTATCTTGACAAGCCACTGAAGAACCACACCCTTCTGCAAACGATCACGAGGGCTAACCGTGTCTACCCGGGCAAGGAGAACGGTCTGATCGTTGACTACGTCGGTGTCTTCGCACGGCTGCGTGAGGCGCTTGCGCTTTACACTCCAAGTCGGGACAGCGGTGACGGGATCGACCCGATTCAAGAAAAGGGTGAACTCGTTGAGCTGCTTGCAGAAGCGGAGGCCGCCGCGCTCGCTTTCTGCAAGAACATCGGTGTCGACCTAAACGCGCTCATTGTCGCAAACGGCTTCGACGTGGTTAGCGAGGCCGACAGGTGCATCGAGCACATCCTCATGAACGATATGGTCCGGATCGAGTTCTTGACGCACGAGCGGGTTGTGAATCAAATGTTTAAGGCGGTGCTACCTGACACGCGTGCAACAGAATTCGGCGAAGTCCGTGCGGCTTTGCACTACCTTGCCAAAGAACTTACGAAAAATGATCCAAAACCCGATATCAGCGAGGTCGTACAGAAGGTCGACGACCTGCTGGATCGCTCCGTGGCCGCGAACGCATACGTTATTCGTGCGCCTGACACTCAGAGATCGACGTCCATCAACCTCTCTGAAATTGATTTCGAAGTGCTGGTTGAGAAATTCGCCAGAAGCAACACGAAACGCACTGAAATTGACAAGTTGCGATCACTCGTCTTGAAGCGCATCGCCTTGCTTGCAGTCCTAAACCCCACTCGCCGTGATTGGCTCGAACGCTTTCAAGAGATGATCGACAAATACAACGCGGGCTCACTGAACATCCAAGAAGTCTTCGACGAGTTGGTTAAACTCTCGCGCTCAGTCCGCGAAGAAGAGCAGCGGGCTGTGCGTGAGGGCCTGACCGAGGAGGAGCTCGCGATTTATGACCTCTTGCTCAAGCCAGCACCCGACTTGACAGCTCGAGAGTTGCAGGATCTGAAACTAGCCTCGTCGGGCTTACTCACAGCGATGAAGCGAGAACGATTGGTTGTTGACTGGCGGAAGCGGCAGCAATCTCGGGCAGCGGTTCGAGTGGAAGTCGAGTCACAGCTCGACCGCATCCTTCCCCGGTCCTTCTCAGTCGACCTCTATAAGAAGAAATGCGACGCCGTATACCAGCACATCTTTGAGAGCTATTTCGACGACGGCTCCAGCGTCTACGCCACAGCGGCGTAGTGCCACGGAGCCTCCACGGCTATCTGAACTAGCGCTGCTCCACGTAATTGCGGATCTGCACAATTTCTTGCATGGTTATTCCCCGCTCAGGTTTGGTACCGATAAGAAGATTGTCACCTCCAAAGGCAATCTCCATGCTGCGTCGTTGTGCCGTCCAGGGCCGATTGTCGGGGTCTCCGAGCAGGTCGTCCACGATGACAAACCGTTGATCCCCAATGAATCGACTGACCGCCTCCGTTTTGATCCAGATGCCATGCTGGACAAGGTCGCCATGCCGTGTTCCAACCGTGGCAACCGGCCACGGCCCGCCATGTAACCCAAGTGCCGGGACTAGGAAGTTTGCAGCATCGTCCCAAGTAGTGCACCAGACCGGCCGCACTAGACCCTCGTCGATCAAGCCGTTCAATGCAGTTACGGCGGAGGGGCTTACCCACGCGTGCGAAGGGTAGGGATCCGGAGTATTGAGCTTTACTCTCTCTAGATTCGGCCACACGGCACCGAGGTACACAGGCAGCGCGCAAAGCCCGCCGTCGACATCCATGAACAACGGTATGGGCTCTCTGCTCTTGCCGGGGCCCATGAGTTCTTCCATTCGCTGGGCCCTCACCAATCGACGGTCGCTTCACTACGTGCCTTTTTGAGGAGGTCATCGGGCTCATGTAGATGGTCCACCGGTCGGTCTCCGCCAAAGTAGCCGGAGGGGGAGCACAGCCAGATGACAAAGTCGTCGTGGGCCCAATTTAACTTGTTCGCGAGCTGGACAAGGTCTTGGATTACAGGTTGAATGACTCCGGACTCAAAGTCGAATTGGAATCCTGGATATACCTGCTCACCTTCTCGTTCAAAGGCAAGAAGTTTCCCTTGGATCCTCATCCGAGACACCTCGGCGTCGTCCGCCTCGGGTACTCGAAGCACCTTCGCGACATCGCTAGCTCTCAGCAGGCCCCAAGCTTCCTCGATTTCTGGCCACAAGCTTTCGACCTGCATTGCTGGCTACTCCTTCGGTCTGGGCGGTCGGTTGCCACTGACATGAATTTGAGCAGGTTTATGCCGGCCAGGCAAGCATCCATGCGGTATATCCATGATGACGATATGGGCCACAGAGGCGGTGTACAGAACTTGCTGGTCAGGGGACGGGCTAACCAAGTAGTGCGAAGCCGCAATGTCAGCGGTTGTCCGTAGCCTCGGACATGTGAACCACAGAACTGATGGTGTGATGCGATCTTGAACAATGCGTGGAATGACATTGATGGACCGGCTCTTCTGGCCGTCGCGGGAGGCCTGCAGCTTCGACTAGACAACGTTCACGCGCTGGTACGGCTCCAGCGAATGGCGGCTTTCGCCGCGCGACTGCCAGCTCGGCCAGAAGCGCGCCCTCTTTCTTCGTCCGCAGTTCGGAGGATTTTGGACCTTGAGGAGATCGGCGGGGCAGCTATTCATTCGCAGGAAGATCCATTCGAGGGCATTTACGTCATCGAGGTCCCCTTCTTCGGCGGTACGCGTCTAGTCATGCAAGGACAGGCGACGAGCTGTGGGCAGGTCGCCAGCGTTTTGCTCAAGGCTATTTTTCGGTCTCCGCCAGGCACGCTGCCGGAAGGCTTTCTCGTCCGGGCACGAGCCATCGCAAAGCTTCTGCTCGACCTCAGCGACTTCATCTGCCGAGCAGCAGCCTTGACCCGCGGCGCAGTTCCCGGGACGGAGCTGAAGCAAATTAGCGTTCCGTCTGCAGCTACCCTAAGGGACTTGTCCGCGTGCGTTCAGTTCACGAGCGATGAGGTGTTCGCCGGAATACCCTCACACGAAGCGGAGTACCTCAAAGGTCTCCTTGTTCAAGAACAAGGAGACCTTTCGCCGTGGCCTGACGGGGAGCTCCTTGATGACCAGATCGTCCTCAAGCCCCTGATCCGTACCGGCGACAAAATAACGGTGGCTTCGCCGAGTGAGCTTATGGCCTGTCTGCGTCACCACGTAATACTCGAGGCACACGCATGGCATTGCGAAGTCGCCCTGGCAGATGCTCTATGTGACCTCACCGTTGCCAACGTGACGAACCTTCTTGATGGCATCGCCGATAGCCCTCTTGCGCTGGTTGACGCTGACACCGATCTTGTAAGACTCGTTGCCGCCTTCGATACTGACAAGACAATCGATGTGATCGTTCTTACCGACGATTTGTGCGGGTACGACCCAGCATCCACTTACGGGAGGTTCGATGCGGGGGAGCAAGTAAACCGGGTGAATGAGGCATTTGACGATGGTCGCTCAGATCCTGAAAAGACATTGCGCCTGATTGTTTACCAAGGAATCGGCCGTGATCTCGTCTTCGGTATCCCCCATTCTGATCGGCCCGCTCCGACCCTCTTCTTGTCTATCGAGGACTTGGAGACAATTCTCCAGACCCCGGGAACAGAAAAGCTCTCGCTCTGGTACTTTGCCCGAGCGTCTGAGAAATTGCATCAACGCTCCGCAGTCGTGAGTTTTTCAACCGTGGACCTCTACTCGACTTATCGGGAGCACAAGGACAGTTTTTACACTAGTGATGGTCCGAATCCAACGGCCTTCTTCGTTCAAGTTGGACACGGCCAAAGCTTGCGGGTGAAGAACTTTGCACGTATTGACCGACGTCACGTTGTGCATCCCCGCTCCCAGACGCTCGTTGAGGCATTCGCAATGCATGGCCGCATGTCGTCCCCCGTCTACCAAACAATTCAGGCAGGGGGCCTCTCTTTCTTCGTCGATCTAGAATTCGAACCTGCATGGGTGCATGTCAAACGACCCGGAGACTCTGCTGAACGAGGGTTCGCCTACGAGGTTGGCGAGGCCGTTGGGTTTTGGATCTGGCAGATGCAAGAACTTGCCCCGAGCGTCATCAAGGATTTTGTGGCGCTGCACGCCAGCCTCGAAATCCTAGTCGAGGATGTCCGCTCAGCTGAAGAATCAGAGGGCGAAGTCAAACGTGATTGGCTCACTGGGAAATTAGACGCGAATGGAAGTCTCGCTCTGTTCATTCATAGCTGGCCAAGTCCCAATCCAGAGGGTCCTGCAAACGCCATTGATCGAAGCATCGTCGAGGTCTTGGTCAGGATCATGGCGCAGACAGGAGGTCAAGATGCTTCCGCAATAGGCGAAAATCGGAGACTCGTCGACCTGGTGGCGCCGCCAGGACACAAGCAGATGATCCATTTATTCGGTGCCGACACTGACCCTTTCAAGTGGCCCGGCCACCTTGAACCTGCTCGTTGGACGCAAGATTCGGTGGCATCGGAGATACTTGACGACCTCGGTGCCTATCTCTCAAAATGCGGTGTTGATCAGGGAGAAATTACGCCCCAATCGAGAATATCAATGCTCAACGGAACCGTCACTCACTGGCTCATCGATCAGTTGACGGAATCGATGATGGCTTTGCGTGGCGCGGGTCTCCTGCAGTCGCTCGTCGCGCGGCATGAGGCCCTCGTCTCAGAAACAGCTAGGGAAGTAGATCATCTGGGCGCCCGCCTAGCGTGCTTTGGCGCCGCGGACGATCAGGTCAATAAGATCGCGGTCCACCAGCGCAAATCGTCCGGATCGCTAATGGCAAGCAGGTTTCTCATTGAATATGCGACCTCGATCCCGCCAAACGGTAGCCAGCCGTTGACCTTAGAAGCATTTGATCGACTCTTGGGGCTCGCATCCGAGATCATCAATAAAGGGATGCTGTCCGACGCGATAAAGCACCACTTGTCCGATGCTCAACTCAGTATCTTGCCGTCGGGTCGCTTAGGCACCGCTCGTGACGAGGACGGCTACCATGGTGCACTGGCATCGTTTGGCGAGGACCGAGCTCAGGATACTTTTGCCTCGGCTCTGGAGGACGACAATCCATCGGACTCAGAATTTGTTTCCTACGGGATTCCGATTGAGGAAGCTGACCGGCTGGCGAAATCAGAGTTTGGTTTCTCATACACGGAGTTCGCGGCGGCTTGTGGACAGATTTTGAGTATGGCAAACGAGGAGGGCCAAGACGACGTACTGGAATTCGAGGAAAAGCAAATCGCTCTCCAACTCCATCACGAATTAGGTTGGTCCTTCGCCAAGGTATCCAAGATGATGGCTCTTGTACTCATGGCCCCGCGGGCTTCAACCGCTGCGGAGTTCTGGTCAGGTGGTCCCGCCGTATTCCCTTGGCGATTCAATCGTGACGCGTCTTATCTCCGACGCCCATTGTTGGGCCTTGCGACTGACGAGGGAACGACGATTGTCTGCGGGCGGAGGAACCTCTGGCAGGCTCCTGGCTATTGGCTAGAACAGTTCCGCACAGGACGGCTCCAAGGAACGACACCAGAAATGAAGTCAGCATTGAATCACCAGCGCAATCGCAAGGGTGAATTGTTCGAAGGGCAGGTGGCGGAACGTCTCACGGAGCTCGGATACACCAAGGTTCGGAGGCGTTTGCGCAGGGTTGGACGTCATGACTTTCGTGACATCAATGGTCGAAATCTGGGTGACATCGACGTCGTCGCTGTGCATGAAGAGCGACGAGAGCTGGTACTTGCGGAGGCAAAGGACCTCGAAGTAGCTCGCACTCCCGCGGAACTTGCCAACGAAGTGGAAAAGCTCGTTGAAACGAAGTCCTCAGCAGTCGTGCGGTTGTCTGAGCGAGCTAATTGGATTCAAGAACACCTGCAACTGACGCTAATCACCCTTGGGATACCGGACCCCGGGAGCCGTTGGAACATCATCCCTGTCGTTGTGGTCAACGAGAAATTGGTCTCGGAGAAGTTGTTGCACGCTCAACTTCCGATTGTTTCTTTGGGCGAGCTCGAGTCTGAACTGGCTTCAGCGACTGCCCGCGAAGTGCGGCGGTAGCGCGGTCGGACAGCAAAATCCGTAGGTCGTGCTAAGGCTTCGAGCGTCGGCGGGTGCCCATCGCGCCGATGCTTATTGCCCGTCGATGTTTCATGAGACGCCGAGTTCATGCAACAGCTCTAGCGCAACACCGAGACTGAACGGCCGGTGGCTACTGACGCGGGACTGGACAGAATTGTGGTCCAGCTCTGGACCGCTAAGGACGCGTAAGCGCACCTCATGAACGGGTTTAGAGCCTATGCAGGATCGTCATCGAAGATCGGCAGTCCGGTGCGGTAGTCAGTGTGCGGTTCGCCCCGGTCAGCGCGCTTGATGTTCTCTGACATGTGTGCGATCCGCAGTTCCCAATCGCGACCGTCGGTAACGCCGCCCGACAGCAGAAGATTTCGCGTCTGGATGAGTTCGTCGCACTCCTTCAGGATCTTGGCGTTGGCTGCAGCAACGGTGGGGAAAATCCATCCGATGTGCTCGACCATCGCCTCGGAGTATGGAGCAATGAGCGGCGACAGTTGAATGCTCTCGCCATTGGCTACGATGAAGTCTTTCGCGTCACGGGACCACGACTTGTTGTCTTCAAGGAGCGACGCAGAGTCAAGCGCCACTCGCCCCGTCGATACCTCGCCGAAAGTACCGCTAAAGGTCCAGGGGGCAGCGACGTTGTGGAGCACGTAGTTCCTGAGCTTCGCGAGGAATGGGCCACCCGGGTGACCCTTCATGATCACTGAGGCACGTCGGGCGTACTCGTCCTGGATCGCCGGGCTCTGCGCTTGCACGACAGCCCGGCTCTGGTCGATGACAGCACCGAGTCCCGCGGTGTAGGCAATCGCTGCCTGATCAAGTGACCGGATGATGCGATGCTGCTTCGTGCGGTCCCCGACGTTCCTTATCAGCTCCGAGATGAAATCGTCGTCCTTCTCACACTTGTCCAGCAGCACGTTGAAGGAAGCGGAGAAGTCGGCCCAGGCCTCGAAGACGCGCTTGAGCTGATCCAGGCGATTATCCAGACGCTTCCCCGGATGCCGCTTGATACTCTTCTCGACCTGGTCGATTTCGTCGGCCGCCGGATTCGTCCAGTTCAGCGACTCTGGGTCAGACACTTCGTCGTCCTTGCGCACTAGGTAAGCATCTCAGCTCCGCGCCCATCTCTGGATCATGGCGTGCGGTCGGACGAGGACTGCAGGACGGGATCGACGTGTTTCAAAATGGCTCGCCTAGCTGCTGTATAACGACACCAAAGTGTCGTTCGATAACTCGACTCAAAGGAGTTGTCGAAGCTCGTTAGGTCGTCGAGGGTTCGTGACGGCCAGAACACCTCTGAGACTAGTACTGTGACCAAATGGCTGACCAACCAGAACCAAAGGCTTCGACCGAGTCGCGCGCGGTCCTCCTCAGGAAGGCGCTTGCCGCACGACCTTGGACCGGCCCCAGGAGAATCCACAATGACTTGGCCTCAAATCTTTGGGAAGGTGCAACCACTGCGGGACAAGCCGCTATCGAGTTGTACATCTCGCAGAAACCGAGCGAACGAATGTGGGCTGCTATCGCCGTGGGGACTGCCCTCGAGCTGGCCCTCAAACGGGTGATTGTTGACATCAGCGCCGCACTGATCGGGGCTGACCGAGTGGTGGATTCCAAGCTTGCCTTGGCCGGTCATCCAATGCCGAACACTTCCCTTTCTTCTACGCGCACCATAACTGGCAATGAAGCCGCGGACCTCGTGAGGAATGCGTACAAAGGTGTTGCTCCGATGCAACGCTGCCTGGCAGTATTTTCTGTGAGAAACGGCGCGGCGCACCTTGGCTACATCGAGCAAAATGCGCTCGAGGCCGCAGTCGCCGACCTTGTGGTGATCATCGATGCCTTGCTGCCTATCATCGGGAAGACGTCTGATGCCTTTTGGGGAGCCGAGAATACCCCTTTAATTGACCACATTCTTGTTGAAACCAAGGATGCACTTCTAGTCCGGATTGAAGCGTTATTCGCCGCAGCACGCCGCGAACTAGACCTGAAGAGTCGATTGGGCGATGAAGTCTTTCTTCGAGTTGCGCAGGCATTGTCGATGAAGTCTGAAACCGAAAACAATGGTCAGGATGTCGGTCAGGATGTCATTGCCCATAGCTGCCCTGTATGCGGCTACGACGGTCAGCTTTCGCGGTACATTGACGAACCTGATATGGAATTCTTGCGTTCTCCAAGGCGAGAGCCGGGAGACGGCCACAGAACGGCTTCGCCGGACGAATTTGATTGTTACGTTTGCAACCTCCATCTCAACTATGCAGAGATGGAAATCATTGACGGGTTCGAACCTGAGGAGCTTGCGCCCTCGGAGCACTTCCTCGAAGCTCTCGAGGCGTGGGACGAAGAACGAGATGAAGATGTGCGACAGCAGGAGGCGGGAGCTGCACTCCGCGAATCGCATATGCGAGAGATTGATGATGAAGTGGACTACATCGTCGAACGATTTGGGCTGGATCTATAAGGACCTAGGCCGCCAACCTTGGCGCGTGGGCAGGCACTGAGTTCGTGCGCTTGCTGTCGCCCCGTGACGCAGCAGGGCATGGCGTTGACGGCGGTTCGTCTTCATCGTTGAGATGAAAGTTGCGGCACCGGCACCGGCACCGGCGCCGTCTGGCAGGAAAGGTCAATGACTCCATGAAAGTGGCAGTCGATCAGGAACTCACCGGAACATCCGACCATCCACGACAGAGTCTCTAGGAGCTGCGCGGATGGTCAGCCAGTAGAGTTTTGGGCTCTTCCGCCGGAACCCACGGCTCCCGAAGCTGAATCAACGCCCGAGAACCGAAGTCGATGGCCTATCGCGCTCCAGTCTCTGTGGCGATCCCATAGAGCCGTGGCTGATCCAAACCAGAGCATCGAGATCTGTGTCACGAACTCACTGTCATCGACAGTCCCACCACTAGTCAATGAGCTCCTCAAACCACATCGTGCGCATGTCGGTGCCATCAAGGAGCAGCACGTTGCCGCTAGATTGCTCAGCCGCAAAGGAGAAAAGCGTTGCGGGGACTTCGAATAATGCGCGATCATGACCTCTGAGCGGTCGCCTGACGGCGCTCACTGAAATTCCCCAGTTCTGCTCACTGAAATTCCCCACTCCGGGTCGCTTCCGCTCATAGAAGCGG